>NZ_JAMXSG010000001.1:0-113176 GCF_024124365.1 Pseudonocardia sp. McavD-2-B | reverse complement strand
GCAACGGCAAGGAGGTCGCCGGTCGGCTCGCCGTCCGGACGAACTCCGGGCTGCTGTCCGACGTCGTCGGCGTCTCGGCCGACGGTGTGTCGCACTCGATCTTCGGTGGTGCCTACACCGCCGAGGCCAAGTCGAACACCGAGCACCCGGTCATCACCGTGCGCCCGGGCTCGATCGAGATCGAGGCCGCCGCAGGTGCGGGTGCCCGCGAGACCGTCGAGGTCCCGGCCCCGTCCGGGCGTGCCGCGACCGTCACCGGCCGCGAGCCGATCCAGGGCGGGTCCCGTCCGGAGCTGACCGAGGCGACCGTGATCGTCTCCGGTGGGCGCGGCGTGGGCTCGGCCGACGACTTCACCGTCGTCGAGGGCCTGGCGGACTCCCTCGGTGCCGCCGTCGGTGCCTCGCGCGCCGCGGTCGACTCCGGCTACTACCCGCCGCAGTTCCAGGTCGGCCAGACCGGCAAGTCGGTCTCGCCGCAGCTCTACATCGCCCTCGGCATCTCCGGCGCGATCCAGCACCGCGCCGGCATGCAGACGTCGAAGACGATCGTCGCGGTGAACAAGGACGAGGAGGCGCCGATCTTCGAGATCGCCGACTTCGGCATCGTCGGCGACCTGTTCAAGGTGGCGCCGCAGCTGCAGGAGGAAGTGGCCAAGCGCAAGGGCTAACGCGCCTCCTCCTGCTCGAAACGACCACCCGTCGTCCGAGCGACGCGTCTGTCCGGGCAGAACCCCCCGGTGGGCGTAGCCGTGACGTCGACCGCGCCCGAGGCAGGTATCTGACATCCCGGCGGGCTGCCCCGACGACTCAGTTGTTGCGCGATATCGATGCGGTCACCGAGATGGGGAGCCGCCGCGCTCAAGGATCTGAACCTCATGCCTTGTTCGATCGCCAGTGCCTGCCGGCGACTGCCCAAGTTAATGGATTCGTCTGCTGAACAGCGCGAGCATGTTTGTCAGATCGTTGCTGCTCACGGCCCGACATAGGATCAAGAACCCATCACGTTCTAGTTCCGCTTAAGGCCGCGCGGCCGAGAACTTCAGTGGAACGCCTGCGGCGTGGCCTGTTAGCCCGGTGGCTTAGCACGGCCGGTCTCCCGGTCAAGGGCGCTGCGCTGGCGCTCCGCGTCGCTGCGCGACCGGCCTGCGGCCGGCCCTTGACCGCGAGCCTCGCCGGCCGTGCCGGGTCGCCCCAAGGGGCGGCGGGGTAACAGCTCCCCGCCACCCCTTCGGGGTTCCCGGGCCGACAGGCCCCTTCTCGTTTCGCGGAGGCGACCATGGGCAAGGCGCAGCAGACCATCACCACCACCGACAGGTCCATCGCCGAGGAGAACGCTGGCCGCGGTCTGGCGTCGGTGAGTACGCTGGCGGTGCGGGTCGCGGGGTTCGTTCCGACCCGGGTCGACATGCGCTTCGCCGGAACCCCCGAGCAGCAGCTCGGAATCACCCTGGGCACGGTGCTGGTGTACGTGAGCATGCATCGCACCGCGGCGACGATCGCCGACAAGTGGGCCGCCGCCGCTCCGTTGGCGCGGGGTCTGTCGCACGCCCTGCCCCAGGGGCGCCGCGATGCGGCGGTGGCGGTGGGGCCGTGGCTGCTGTCGGCGATGGTGCGTTCCGCCGGTACTCCGGCGGTGACCGCGTCGATGCTGACCCCGGCGCCGGGTCGGGAGGTGCCGCCGTTGCTGCGGATGCAGGTCGGCCCGGTCACCTGGGAGTTGGCCGACGCGGTGGCCTACACCTCGATGCTGAATGCGTGGCGGATCGCCGAGGACCTGCTGGCCTGTGGACAGACCCCGACCGAGTAGCCCGCGAGGGTCGGATTGTGGATGGCGGGGCCCGGCTGCTGGTGCAGCCGAGCCCCGCTGCGTCACCCTCGAACCCATGAAGCAGTGGCGGGTAGGAGTGCTGCGGTCAGGGGCAGAGAACGTGGCCTGGACCGACCACGGCGAAGGCTCGGACTGGGAATCCGCCCGCGACGCCGCGGTCGAGGCGCTGCACGCGCGGGTCCTGGCCGAGGGGCGTCAGGAGTTCCGGGTCCAGGTCGCGGAGAACGAGGCGTATGTGTTCCCCGGCGAGACGGCCGATGGTGAGCTCGAGCTGACGGGGATCCGCGATGTGTTGTCCCAGCGCTACAGCGGCTGAGACGGTGGAGCGGACGCCTGCGGCGGCCCACCCGGCCCGGCGATCACGGCGACGGCGCGGTCCCGGAGCCGGCCTGCGCCTGGGGTGGTGCGGCGAGGGTCAGGGCGCGGCGTAGCCGGTGGCGGCCGGCCGCGCCGGTCGCGATCGGGCCCGGCCGTTCGTAGACCTGGCCGGCTGCGCCGAGTTCGTGTTGCTCGCGGCGCTGGTCGAGCGCGGACCGGTCACGGTCGAGCAGCTCCCGGGGCGCCTGTAGACGGGAGACGTGCAGGTCGCAGGCGTATTCGATCCACAGTTCGACGGGGTGGCGGTGCTCGACCAGGACGAGGCCGGCCCAGCGTGGTGGGTGGGTGCAAGGGCGGGGTTGGCCGCGGAATCCGGCGAAGCGATAGGCGCCGCACCTGGCCTGGCCCAGGCACCATGAGATCCGTTCCGGCTCGCCGTCGTCGTCCACCATGCAGGTGTATAGGGTGGGGTGTACGTCGTCAAGGTGGGCTATACACACCGGCATGAGCGAGCGGCGGGAATCGGCGTGCGAGCTGCACACGCAGATGTCGGAACGGATCATCGAGGTGGTGCGCGGTGTGGAGGACCCGGGTGCGCGGCACCGGTTGATCGGTGAGGTGCTGGCGGAGAACTCGGGGTTCGTCTCGGAGCTGGCGGGGTTGATCCGGGAGTCGGTGCAGGCGATGAAGGATGAGCAGGGGATGGGCTACGGCCGGATCGCCGCCGAGCTCGGCCTGTCCCGCTCACGGGCCCAGCAGCTCTACAACGGCACCCGATAACCCACGTCCCTGCCGGCCACGGGGCGGCCGGGCGGGGTCAGGAGTGGTCGGCGGCGTGGTAGAGCCGTTCGGCCTCGACACCCAAGGGCGGTCCGCTCACGGAGGAGTCGCCGCCGATCGACTCGACCGCGGTGACGAAACCCAGGCCCGTGGCGGGGTCGAGGTCGGCCATCCACGCCGACCCGGACGAGCCGCCGGTCAGGGTGCAGTCGAGCTGGACGACCGCGCCGTGCAGGCCACCGGTGTTGCGGGCGGTACCGGTGCAGGACTGCTGGGATTCCCCGTCGTAGGGGGGCGCGGCGGGGTAGCCGGTGATGGTGACCTGCTGCTGGTCGGGGGAGTCGAAGGTGAAGCCCTGTGCGCCGAGGACGTCCTGGGCGGTGTTGCCGTCGGGGTCGCGGGCCAGGCGCAGGAACGCGACGTCGTGCTCGGGATAGATCAGCTCACCGTTGCCGGCCCGCCCGGAACCGTCCTGCCAGGCGGCGGGCACCCAGGCCCGTTCCACGGGCCAGGTGCCGAAGCGGGGGTTGCCGTTGCTGTAGCCGGGGGCGAAGGCCAGGCCCTCGACCCAGCGGCCGTCGGTGTAGACGCAGTGCGCGGCGGTGACTGCGACGCTGCCCGAGTTCGAGGAGATCAGGGTGGCGGTGCAGCGGTGGGCGTCGTTGAACAGCACCCCGATCGTCGACGGCGCCGGCCCGGCGCCGGCGGAGTACTCCCCGCGCTCGGCCGGGTTGAGCGACACCGCCGCCGACGGGCTCGCCCCAGACCCGCGGCCGTCGGTGGACAGCCACCAGCCGATCAGGCCGGCGGTCCAGCCGAGCAGTAGCACCGCCAGCAGTGCGAGCCAGACCCGATGCCGCGACCGCACCTCGACGCCCTGCCCCACCGACTACCTCCCCGCCGATACGCCGGACCGCTCCGGCCGAACAGGGGGGGAGTACATCCGACCCCGCGGGCGACCACGGGCGAATGCGCAACTGCGAACGAGTCCGCTGTGGTCTGTCGCTCGAGCAGCACGAGGCCGGCACGGGGCGCGGTGTCTGCGGCGGAAGTTGCGCGAACGGGCCTCGGTGACGGTGTCGGGCGGGGACGCTGTCGGTATGACGGTTCCCGACCTCGACGGCGCGCTGCGCTGTCTCGGCCTCGACCCCGACAACCCAACCGACGCACACGATGTCGATGCGGTCACCGAGATCTGGAGCCGCCGCGCCCTCGAACCTGCACCCGGCCGGTCCGTCGCCGAGAGCGGCAGTGCCTATCCGCGGCTGCGGATCGTCCCCTGAGCCCGACGATGAGCGCCGACTCCGACCGGGACCTGGCCGAGCTCTACCTCGCCGGCGTGCTGCCACGCCGGTGGCGACACGTGCAGGGTGTGGCCCGGCGCGCCGAGGCCGTCGCCGCGCACCTCTCTCCCGCTGATGGGGAGTTGCTGGTGAACGCTGCGTGGCTGCACGACATCGGCTACGCCCCGCCCCTGGCCACCACTGGATTCCACCCGCTCGACGGCGCGAACGCTATGCGCGAGCTCGGGGTCGGGGAGCGGTTGTGGGGGCTGGTCGCCCATCACTCCGCCGCGATCCACGAAGCCCGCGAGTTCGGCGTCGCCGAGCAGCTCTACCAGTTCCGCGACGAGCAGGGGCTGGTGCGTGATCTGCTCTGGTACCTCGATATGACCACCAGCCCCGACGGGCAGCCGGTGTCCTTCGCCGCACGGATGGCCGACGTACGCGCCCGGTATGGACCAGAGCACTTCGTCGGGCGAGCACTGGGGCCGAGCATGGGCGACCGCCAGGCCGCAGTCGACCGCGCGCTCCGATGGCTGGTCGACGCCGGTCACCGACCGGACCACACCTAAATCCTCGTCAGCGTCGCCCCGCAGAAAAACAGTCGGCGTAGTCACGCCGGGCGTGCGTGGCCGCGATCCGAGGCATCGCCGCCGAGCGAGCCCACGCCGGCGACCCGGACAAGCCGTCGACACCCGACACTACCTCGCCGCCCTTGACGACCAGACGCACCTGACGATGCCCGCCGACGCCCGATACCATCGTGGCCAGGGCCTCCTGGTCTCCGACGCAGCGCGGTCGCCGCCGCTACTGACCACCTGGCCCGGCCGCGCCGTTCGCCCGGATTGCGCCGTTCGGTCGCGAACCGGGCGGGCCGCCGCACGTCGTACCGACCATGCAGCTCCCCGCGCTTCATGTGCGCACCAGGCGAACCGCCGGCATCGCCGCCGCCGTGCTCGCCGTCGCCCTGCTCGGCACCGCCTGCCAGGAGGCGGAGGCCAGCCCTGCGCCTCGACCGGCCGTCCCGCCGTTGCCGACGATCGCGCTACCGACCGCGGCCCCCGGCGCTCCAGGCGGCCAGATCGTGTTGACCTGCCGGCAGCTCGGCACCAGCACCCGCTACCTGTGCGATCAGACCGGCGTCGGCCCCGCACCGGTCACCACCACGACCGCGCCGCCAACGTCGTCAACGTCGTCAACGTCCGCATCATCATCGTCCAGCACGCCGCCGCCGGGCAGCTCCGCACCGCGGCCCGCCCCGGAAGACTTCCCGCCGCCGAGCGTCCCACCCGCGCCGCCGTCCACGACGCCGTACCTCCCGCCACCCGCAACGACGGCCGTCCCCGGCGCCTGACCGGAGACCGCAGTCGCGCTCGCCGTCAGACTCACCGGGGGGTGAGGCACGCCCGCCGGCCCTTCGGTCCGCTGGTTCGCGAGTGGTACGCGGCGCAGATCGCCCGAGCACCTCCTCCCGGGCGGTGACTTCAACCAGGGCATCGGCGCGGAGCTGATCGCGCGCCGCTACGGCCTCACCCGCCGTGACCTCGACGAGTTCTCGGCCGAGTCGCCCGCCCGCGCGGCGGCCGCGACCGACAACGGGGCGTTGGCAGGCCAGATCGGGATCATCCCGGAGGCACCGTCGTTGACCGCGGACGAGGGCATCCGCCGCGGCACCACGGTCGAGACGCTCGCAGCGCTCGAGCCCGCCTTCGTCGAGGACGGTGTCATCCACGCCGGCAACTCGTCCCAGATCTCCGACGGCGCGGGCGCGCTGCTGATCACGAGCGCGGAGCGGGCGCGTGAGCTAGGACTCACGCCCATTGCCCGCTACGTGGGTGGCGCGGTCGCGGGCTCCGACCCGATCGAGATGCTGACCGGACCCATCCCGGCCACGGCGAAATTGCTCAAGCGCACCGGGATCGCGGCGCGCGACATCGGGACCTTCGAGGTCAACGAGGCCTTCGCGCCCATCCCGTTGGCCTGGCTCGCGGAGTTCGACGTGGACCGAGACCGCGTCAACCCCGACGGCGGAGCCATCGCCACCGGCCATCCGCTCGGCGGCTCCGGTGCGATCCTGATGACCCGGATGGTCCACCGGATGCGACGCGAGGACATCCGCTACGGCCTACAGACGATGTGCGAAGGCTGCGGGACGGCGAATGCGACGCTGATCGAGTTGCTCTGAAGCGAGCGGCGACGTCGAGCTCGTGCGAAGGCCTGGCGGTCGAGGTGGTGTGCGGAGCACGGCGCGAGTCGGCTAGATCTCGCGCCATGCCCCGGGCAGGCGTGCCGGCCCCGTCAGTCCGCTGAGTCGCGGCGCTTCACCCACTCCGTCATCGCTCGGCGGTCGAGCTTGCCGGTCGGGGTGTAGGTCCAGTTGTCCGTCTCGGCGCGCACCACACGCTTGGGGATCTTGTAGCCGGCGATGCGGCCGCGGCAGGACGCGATGATCGCCGCTTCGTCGAATGTCGTTCCTGGGGCCGGCTCGATGATGGCGCAGACCTGTTCGCCCCAGCGCGGGTCGGGCATGGCGACGACGAGTGCCTTGGCGACGCCTTCCGTTTCGAGCTGGAGGAACAGCTCGACCTCCTGCATGCTCACGTTCTCCCCGCCGGACTTGACCGTCTCCTTGCGCCGTCCGCGGTAGTAGAGGTAGCCGTCGGCGTCGACCCAGCCGATGTCGCCGCTGTGGAAGAAGCCGTCGTCGTCGAACGCGCTCTTCGTCTCGTCGGGCATGTTGTAGTAGCCCTTGAACAGCGCGGGGCCCTTGAAGCAGATCTCGCCGGGCTCGCCCGTCGGCACTTCGAGGCCGGTGTCGAAGTCGACGATCCGCAGCTGCATGCCCAGTCCGGGGCGACCGTGGGAGGTCCTCATCCGGGCGGTGTCGTGGCGGTCCCGGAACGGGAAGAAGGTCTGTGCCGCCACGTATTCGCTCGACCCGTAGATGTTGCCCTGGTGCTGGACGCCCATGGCGGCGATCTCATCGAACGATGCGGGGCTCGAGCCGATCATCGTGCGCGTCACGCTGCTGAAGTCGTAGAGCTCGAACATCGGGTCGCGTTTGAGCATCAGGAAGTGCACGTCGAACCCGAAGAGCAGTGAGATGCGCTCGCGCTCGATGATCTTGAGTGCGTTCCGCGGGAGGAAGTGCGGCGTGAGGTGGACGGCGCCGCCACGCAGATGGAGCATCAGGACCGTGAAGTAGGCCGCGACGTGGTAGTTGGGCGCGATGATGAGTGTGGAGTCGTCCGATGTCGCCTCGACGCCGTCGGCGTAGTTCGCGACGCCGACCAGGAGGGACTGGTGGTCGTGGATGACCGGTTTCGGGAAGCTGCTGGTGCCCGAGGTGAGTAGGTAGATCGAGTGCGTGTCGGGGTGCACGGTCGAGGACAGGGCGGCGAACCCGGCGGCGTCCGTCTCCGTGCCCTCCTCCTTCAGCTCGACCAGCGACGCCGCCAGGGGCGCGTGGCGACCTGAGCCTTCGACGGAGATGAGCATGCGCAGATAGGGGAGGGCATCGGACGTGACCCGGCCGCTGCGCCCGTCCTCCCCGCTCACCGGGTTGATCTCCACGGCACCGACCGTCCGTGCGACGTAGTCGGCGCCGCGGAAGTCCTCCGTGGCCACCAGCACCGTCGCCTGGGTGAGCGTGAGACCCTCGTGGATCTCCCGGCCCTCCCAGGTGAGGTTCAGGGGCACGGCGACCGCCCCGATCCGCATGAGGCTGTAGTAGAGGACGATCCAATCCGAGGTCACGCCGATGAGGAACGCGACGCGGTCCTCCTGCGTGATTCCCGCAGTACGCAGGCCGTGGGTGAGCCGGGCGACCTCTCGGCGGAGCTCGAGGTAGCTCCAGCGACGGTCGCCCTCGACCAGGGCGGTGCGGGTACCCCAGCGACGGCAGCTCTCGTCGAGAACTCGGTTGACGGTCTGGTTGAGCCCCTCGTGGTACATCGAACTCCTCCTTCACGGAGTCAGGCGCCGCTCCATCGCGGCGCGCGTCGCTCGCGGAAGGCGGTGGGGCCCTCCTGAGCGTCAGTACTGAGGTAGACCGGCCGGAAGATCTCCTCGGCCTCGTCGAACAGGTCCCGGTAGGTGCCGCGCAGTGACAGGTGCACCATTCGCTTGGCGGCACGCACGGTGAGAGGTGCGTTGGCGAGGATGGTCCGTGCTGTCGCCTCGGCGTCGTCGAGCAGGTCCGACGCCGGCACGACCCGGTTCACCAGACCGATCTCGTAGGCCCGCTCCGCGGTGATCGGCTTCGCGGACACCATCATCTCGAGGGCGACACGGGGTGGCACCAGCGGCAGCAGCGGCATGGCCCAGGGGAAGCCCCGGCCCCAGCGTGCCTCGGTGATACCGAGCACGGCCTTGTCCGACGCGATGCACAGGTCGGCCATCTGGGCGAGCAGGAAGCCCCCACCGAAGGCCTGACCGTTGACCGCCGCGATGAGCGGCTTGTCGGTGTGGATGTTGCGCCCCAGGTGCGGCAGGAAGTCCGGCGGGGGAACGGTCATCCCGGTCTCGGACATCTCCTTCAGGTCCCCGCCTGCGCAGAACGCGCGGTCACCACTCCCGGTGAGCACGGCGACCCCGACGTCGGGGTCGTCACGAAGCCGCCGCAGCGCCTCCCACAGCCCGTCACGCACCTCGCGGCTGAGCGCATTGCGGGACTCGGCGCGGTCGATGGTGATCCAGAGGAGCCCGTCGTCGACGCGCGTGAGCACGGCGTCGGAGCTCATCGGGACCCCACCTGTCGAGGTCCGTAGGCGGGCGGTCGCTTCGCGCGGAAGGCGGCCACGCCCTCGTCGAACTCCGAGGTCCGGAAGGCCGCGGCCTGCGCGAAGGCCTCCAGCGCCATGACATCGTCGCGAGTCTTCGACGTGACCCCGTTCACGATCGACTTGATCATCGCGTATGACGCGGACGGGCCACTGGCGAGCCGTTCACCGAGCTTGGTGGCCTCGGCGAGGGCGCCGCCGTCGTCGACGACGTGGTTCACGAGCCCGTGCACGGCCGCGACGTCGGCGGTCATCGGCTCGCCCAGCATGGCGAGCTCCTTTGCGCGGTGCGGGCCCAGGGCCTCGACCCAGAAGTGGAGGGCGCCGAGGTCGGGGACGAGCCCCACCGTGGTGAACGCGGGGACGAACCGGACGGACCGGCCGGCGACCACGAGGTCGCACGCTGCGGCGAGGCTGAACCCGGCGCCCGCGCAGGCTCCGTCGACCGCGGCGATGACGGGGAGGTCCACCTCCTGGATGGCGCGGATGACCTCGTGGTAGGTCAGCATGAGCTGACGTGCCGACTCGATGCCCGCGGAGAGCCGCGGGCCGAGGTCGTGGAGGTCGCCGCCCGCGCAGAACGCGCGCCCGGAACCGGTGAATACGACGGCGCGGACCTCGGGGTCGCGGCCCAGCGCGCGCAGGGCGTCAGGCAGTGCGCGCATGAGCTCGTCGTCGAGGGCGTTGAGCTGGTCGGGCCGGTCGAGGTGCAGTACCGCCACGCCCGTGACGGGGTGCTCGACCCCTAGGACCTTGCTAGTCATCGTCGCCCCCGGGGATGGGGAACCGGCTCATCAGGGCGGCCATGGACTTCCCGGTCTCGTCGAACCGCAGGGTCTGGGTGGCGCCTCCGCCGAGGGCCCCGTACATGACCACCTGGAGGGACTCGATGAGCGGCAGCTCGTAGACGTGGACCTCACCGGTGACCAGGTCGCCGAAGAAGCCCTTGACCGCCTCGGGGGTCACGGCGGCGCGCAGGACCTCGAACTCCGTAGGCCCCTTGGCCATGATCCCGATGTTGCTCACGTCGCCCTTGTCGCCGGATCTGGTGTAGGCCAGATCGTTAAGCAATGTGGACACGACGAGTCACCTCCTCTACGGCCACGCTGGTCGGAACGAGGTCTCGCGGCACGAGGGTCGGCCACAGTGCGATGACCTCGCGAGCCTTCATCTGGGCACCGAACGCCGTACCGACCGGGCCGGCGGTGGTGAAGTGGGTCAGCTCGCGCCGGATGGCGTCGGCTTCGGCGCGGGTCTCGACCCTGGCCGCCACCCGCACCTCGATCTCCTCGGGGTCGCTTGAGGGCAGGGGGATCAGGCTGCCTCCGAGGGCGTTGACGCCGACGCGGTCGAAGCGGATCTCACGGGGCTTGATGCCGATGATGTCCAGGCGCTTGAGGATGAACTCCTCACACCGCTCAGCCTTCTCCAGGGTGTCGGGCCACGGGATGAGCACACGCCCCTCGGCGATCCAGCCGTCGGTGTACCCGATCTGGACCTTGAGCTGGTCCGGCCGCTCCCGGCCCGTCATCCCGGTCAGCTCGACCCGGTCGGGGCCGACTTCCTCAACGCGCACGGTCGTCAGGTCGGCGATGCCGTCGGGCATGCGGTAGTCGGCCGGATCGTGGGTCTCGTAGAGCAGGTGTTCCTTGATCGTCCACTGGTTGATCAGGCCCCCGGTGCCCGCCACCTTGGAGATGATCGCGGAGGTGTCCTCTCTGACCTCCGCGATCGGGAAGCCGATGTTCCAGGGCTCCGGCACGTGCTTCCACTGCGAGCTCATGCCGCCGCAGCAGATCCCGGCGCACTCGATGACGTGGGCGATCGTGACGGCCGCGCCGATGGCGTCCCACCGCCCCGATTCCGGTGTCCACCCAAACTCGTGGGCGAGCGGCCCGACGTAGAGCGAGCTGTCGGCGAGGCGGCCCCCGATCACCACCTCGGCGCCGAGCTCGAGGGCCTCGACGATCGCCTCTGAGCCGATGTACGCGTGCGCGGAGACGACACGGTCGGCGATGCCGTCGAAGTCGGAGCTGCCCGTGTCGAGGTTGACGAACGGGACGCCGGCGGCCCGGAGGTCACCGATGCGGTCGGTCAGGTCGTCTCCGGCGATCGTCGCGAGGCGGACGGAGTCCAGGTCGGCCCGGCGGATCTCGGCGGCGACGGCCTCACCCGCGGCGACGCTGTTGACCCCGCCGCCGTTGAGCACCATCCGGGTGCCGTTCGGGTGGGTGATGGGCAGCAGCTGCCGCATCCACGGGACGACGTCGGGGATGTAGCCCTTGTGGGGGTCGCGACGCTTCGCACCCTGCAGCAGCGACATGGTCAGCTCGGCGAGGAAGTCGAAACCCAGGTAGTCGAGTTCGCCGTGCCGAGCCAGCGTCGTCGCCGACTCGATCATGTCGCCCCAGTAGCCGGAGCCTGCTCCCAGCCGGACGGTCTTCATGACAGCGCCATCCCGTTCGCGAACTTGCGGGTCGCCGAGTTCAGCGCGTCGAGCTCCCCGAGATTCGCGGTGAGCCCGCCGTCCACGACGATGGTCTGGCCGGTGAGGAACCGGGCCCCGGGGGAGACGAGGAAGTCCACGGTGCAGGCCATGTCGTCGACGGTGCCGAAGTCCTTGACCGCGGACTGTGCGGTGAACCGCTCCTTCAGGAACTCGAACTCCGAGCCGCCCCAGATCTTCGAGGAGGCGGTCTCGAAGCCGCCAGGACACACAGAGTTGACGGTGATCCCCGCCTGCCCGAGCTCTACGGCGTAGGAACGCACCAGGCTCTCCATGGCCGCCTTGGCGGCGCCGAGGAGGCCGTGTCCCGGCATGTAGCGGAAGCTGTCGATCCCGCTGATGCCGACGATCCGGCCGCCCGGCCCCATCAGGGGGACGGTGGCGCGGATGAGGCGGACGAAGCCACCGACGACGAGGTTGAGCGTGCGCGCCACGTTGGCGTCGGACAGCTCCAGCATCGGCTTGAAGGCCGTGGCGGCGGCGTTAGCGACGAGGACGTCGACCCGGCCGAACTCCTGCTCGACCTGCGCGAACATGTCGGTGACGGCCGCCTCGTCCTCGACGTCCGCCTGGACGACGAGGGCCCGACGGCCGAGGGCGCGGACCTCGTCCGCGACCTCCTCGGCGTGGTCGAGGTTGCGTCGGCAGTTGACGACCACGTCGTGGCCGGATCGGGCGAGGTGGACCGAGATCTCTCGGCCGAGGCCACGGGAGGCCCCGGTGACCAGGGCGACTCGGTCGCCGCCGGGGGTGGTGGTCATGACGTTCTCCATTCCGGCCCTCGCGCACGGGGCGTGCGCGAGGGCGACGACTGGGCGGTGGGCTTCATACGTCGGACTCCGCAGGCTCGATCCGAGCGAGCAACGCACCGGCCTCGACCTGCTCACCGGCGCCGACGACGATCTCGGCGACACGGCCCGACTCGGGGGCGAGGACGCTGTGCTCCATCTTCATCGCCTCCAGGACCACGAGCGGGGCACCCGCGACGACCTCGTCGTCGACCTTCGCGTGGACGGCGACGACCGTCCCGGGCATCGCCGCCGTCAGCGCACCCGGTGGGGCCACCCGGGACTCGTCGGGGAACCGCTCGACCGCGGTGACCGTGACGGACCCGCGCGGTGACGAGACGGCCACCCGCCCGTGCGCGGCGTCGACGCCGTAGCGGCGGCGAACCCCGTCGAGGTCGAGGTCGACCGAGTCGGACGCGAGGTCCCACACGCGTCCGCGCAGCTCGGGGCCGTCGCCGACGCGGACCGTCAGGGTCCGGTCCTCGGCGAGGACGTGCTGGACGGCGACCTGCTCCCCGCGATGATCGAACACCCGGGACGCAGGGGCCGACCTGTTGTTGCGCCACCCCGTGGGGATGGACTGCTGCACCGCGACCCCGGCGCGGTCGACGTGGTCGAGCACGACCGCGGCGGCGGCGAGATGACCCGCCGCGTCCTCCGGCGCCACCAGGGAGGGCAGAGACTCGACGTCGCAGTCGTCGAGGAAGGACGTGCTGAACTCGGCCCGGCGGAAGGCGTCGTGCTCCAGCACCTGCACAAGCAGGTCGCGGTTGGTCGTCAGGCCCGCGATCCGGGTCCGGCGCAGTGCCGAGGCGAGTCGGGATACCGCCTCGTCCCGGGTCGGCGCCCACATCACGACCTTCGCGAGCATGGGGTCGTAGTGCGGGGGCACGTGCGAGCCGCCGACGACGCCGGCGTCGATCCGCAGGCCTGGGTCCGCCGGCCAGTCCAGCCGTGTCAGCGTCCCGGACGTGGGCAGGTAGCCGGCGGCGACGTCCTCGGCGTACAGCCGGGCCTCGATCGCGTGCCCGTGCAGCCGGGGGGCCAGAGCCTCGGACGGGAGCGGTCGTCCCGCGGCCACCTCGATCTGGAGGCGGACGAGGTCGAGACCGGTGACAAGCTCCGTCACCGGATGCTCCACCTGCAGGCGGGTGTTCATCTCGAGGAAGGCGAAGCTGCCGTCGGGCGCGAGGACGAACTCGACGGTTCCGGCTCCCCGATAGGTGACGGCGCGCGCGGCCTCGACGGCCGCGTCGCACAGCCGGCGGCGCAGGTCCTCGTCCACGACGGGGGACGGGGCCTCCTCGAGCACCTTCTGGTGGCGCCGTTGGATCGAGCACTCACGCTCGAACAGGGCGACGACGTTGTCGTGCTCGTCCGCCATGACCTGGACCTCGACGTGGCGCGGGTCGACGACGTACTTCTCGACGAAGACCGTGTCGTCTGAGAAGGCGGACGCGGCCTCGCGACGCGCGGAGTCGACGGCCTCCTGCAGGTGCTCCGGGGCGAGAACCACGCGCATGCCGCGGCCGCCGCCCCCGGCGCTGGCCTTGACCAGGACCGGATAGCCGATGCCCGCGACGTCCTCGGCGGTGGCCCGGTCGACCGTGGCGTCGTCGAGCCGCACGCTGCGCAGGATCGGGACCCCCGCGGCGCCCATGAGCTCCTTGGACCGCAGCTTGTCGCCCATCGACCTGATCGCGTCGGGCGTGGGGCCGATGAAGGTGATCCCTGCCGCCTGGCACGCTTCGGCGAACCCGGCGTTCTCGGAGAGGAAGCCGTATCCCGGATGGACCGCGTCGGCGCCGGTCCGGCGCGCAGCCTCCACGACGAGGTCGGCTCGGAGGTAGGTGTCCGCCGACCGGCTGCCCGGGAGATGCACCGACTCGTCGGCGTCGGCCACGTAGGGGGCGAACGCGTCGTCGTCGGAGTGGACGGCCACCGTCGCGATGCCCATCTCACGGCACGTCCTGATCACCCTGGACGCGATCTCGCCACGGTTCGCGACGAGGATCTTGCTGATCGACATGGTCGTCACATCCTGAAGACGCCGAAGCCCCGACGGCCCTGGACCGGGCCGGAGGCGATGGCGGAGAGGGCGATCCCGAGAACGGTGCGGGTGTCGCGCGGGTCGATGATCCCGTCGTCGAACAGCTTGCCGCTCATGAAGAATGCGTCGGACTCCGTGCGGATCTGGTCCTCGATCTGCTGTCGTCGCGCTGCGTCGGCGGCCTCGTCGAACTCGTTGCCGGAGGACTTGGCGGCGCTGCGGGCGATGATGGAGAGCACGCCGGCCAGCTGGGTGGCCCCCATGACCGCGGTGCGGGATCCGGGCCAGGCGAAGACGAAACGCGGCTCGAAGGCGCGGCCGGACATGCCGTAGTAGCCCGCTCCGTAGGCCGACCCCATGAGCAGCGTGATGTGCGGGACCGCGCTGTTGGAGACGGCGTTGATCATCTTGGCGCCGTCCTTGATCATCCCTGCCTGCTCGTAGACTTTGCCGACGATGTAGCCGGTCGTGTTCTGCATGAACAGCAGTGGCACGTCGATCTGGTTGGCGAGGAGGATGAACTCCGTGGCCTTCTGTGCCTCCTCCGGGAAGATCACGCCGTTTGCGTTGGCCAGGATTCCGACGGGGTAGCCGTGCAGGGTGCCCCAGCCGGTGACCAGGCTCGTGCCGTAGGTCGGCTTGTACTCGTCGAAGGTCGACCCGTCGAGGACGTGTGCGAGCACGTCACGGGGGTCGAACGGGACGCGCAGGTCCGCCGAGATGACGTCGAGGATGCTTTCGCGGTCTCGGACGGGCGGCGTGACCGGCAGCGTGGGGCGGGGGCCTTGCTTGCGCCAGTTGATGGTCGCGATGATCCGGCGGCCGATTCGGATGGCGTCCTGCTCGCTCTCGGCCAGGTAGTCGGACAGACCCGAGACGCGTGAGTGCATCTCGGCCCCGCCGAGCTCCTCGTCGGTGGACACCTCGCCGGTGGCCATCTTGACCAGCGGAGGGCCGCCGAGGAACACCTTGGCCCGCTCGCGCACCATCACCGCGTGGTCGCACATGCCGGGCACGTAGGCGCCGCCCGCCGTCGAGTTGCCGAACACCAGCGCGACGGTCGGGACGCCGTCGGCCGACATCCGGGTCAGGTCGCGGAACAGCGCCCCGCCCGGCACGAACAGCTCGGCCTGCGACGGGAGGTCGGCCCCGCCCGACTCGACCAGGTTGACCACCGGGAGCCGGTTGGTCCGGGCGATCTCGAGCGCCCGGATGATCTTCGTCCAGGTGAAGGGGTTGGAGGTGCCGCCGCGCACGGTCGGGTCGTTGGCCACCACCATGCACTCGACGCCGGAGACCACCCCGATCCCGGTGACCACGCTGCCCCCCACGGGGAACGGGGAGCCCCATCCCGCCGTCGTGGACAGCTCGAGGAAGGCCGTGCCCGGGTCGAGGAGCAGCTCGATCCGCTCGTGCACGAGCAGCTTGCCGCGGGCGCGGTGCCGCTCGACGTAGACGGGGCCGCCGCCGGCGCGGGCGCGCGCCTGGGTCTCCTCCAGCCGGCCGATGGCGGCCAGGGCGGCCTCGCGGTTCGCGGAGGTGACCTCGCCGGGACGGGTCGCTGTGTTCGCCATGGTCAGTACGCCTTCGGCAGTGTGAGGGAGTGCTGGGCGACGTAGTTCAGGACCATCTCCCGCGACACCGGGGCGACCTTGAGCAGGCGCGCCATCGCCCACATGTCCGACAACCCGTACTCGGTCGACATGCCGTTGCCGCCGTGGGTCTGGATGGCGCGGTCGAGGGCGACGAGGGAGGCGTCGGCCGCGGCGAGCTTGGCCATGTTCGACGCCTCTCCCGCGCTCAGGTCGTCGTCATACAGCCCGGCCGCATGGTTCGTCATCAGGCGAGCCAGCTCGACCTGGACGTGTGCCTCGGCGAGCGGGTGGGAGATGCCCTGGTGGGTGCCGATCGGGACCCCGAACACCGAGCGTTCGCGCGCGTAGGTCGCCCCCTTGGCGATGGCGTACCGGGCGATGCCGTTCGAGGTCGCCGCGCACATGATCCGCTCGGGGTTCAGGCCGTGGAAGACGTGTCCGAGGCCCTCGCCGACCTCGCCGACCACGTTCTCGGCCGGCACGCGGACGTCGTCGAAGAACAGCGTGAACTGCTTCTCCGGGCTCGTGACCTCGGCGGGGATGACGGTCGTGGTCAAGCCCGGCGCATCGGCGTCGACGAGGAACAGGGTCAGCCGACCCGATCCGTTCGAGGCGCGCTCGCCGGTCCGCGCCACGACAAGGATGGTGGTGGCCTCGTCAGCACCCGAGCACCAGTACTTCGTGCCGTTCAGCACCCAGTCCGAACCGTCCTGGACGGCGCGGGTGCTGATCGCGTGGGTGTTGGAGCCTGCGTCCGGCTCGGTGATCGAGAAGGCGTACTTCTCCTCGCCCGAGGCGATCCGCGGGAGCCGCTCCTTCTTCTGCTCATTGGTGCCGAACCGCGCGATCACGCTGCCGCAGATCGTCGGCGAGACGATCAGCATCAGCAGCGGGCACCCGGCGGCCGAGATCTCCTCGGCCACCATCGACAGCTCGAGCAGACCCGCCCCACCGCCGCCGAACTCCTCCGGCAGATTGACCCCCAGGAAGCCCTGCGCCCCGAGGTCTGCCCACAACTCGTCGGCCTTGCCGCCGGACCGCGCTTGCTCCACGAAGTAGTCGTGGCCGTATCCGTCCGCGATCCGGCGGACGGACGAACGCAGCGCCCGATGTTCGTCGGTCTCTCGCATGTGACTCGCCTCCCGGCAGCGCCGGCACCTTCTTTGTGTACCGTTCGGTCGGTACACTACCTGGCAACGGTTCGTTCGCCAAGCCGGACCCCGCACGAGAGGAACCACTGTGGCCGCCACGTCGCTCGAAGCCCGCGAGGTCGTCATCGTCGACGCCGTACGCACGCCCATCGGCAAGCGGAACGGCTCCTTGAAGGACGTCCATCCCGTCGATCTCTCGGCCCACGTCCTGAACGCGCTGGTCGAACGCACCGGACTCGACCCCTCGACCGTCGACGACGTCATGTGGGGATGTGTCACCCAGCTCGGCGACCAGTCGAGCAACGTCGGCCGGTTCGGCGTGCTCGCCGCAGGCTGGCCCGAGACCGTTCCGGCGGTGACGATCAACCGCGCGTGCGGCTCCAGCCAGCAGGCGCTGGAGAGTGCGGTGCACGCCGTGGCCGCGGGCGCGTACGACGTGGCCGTCGCCGGCGGTGTCGAAACGATGAGCCGCGTGCCGCTCGGTGCGGCGCGTCAGTTCGGACAGCCCTACGGGCAGACGGTGCTCGACCGGTACCAGGTCGCCACCCTCGACCAAGGGGTCGGCGCCGAGCTGATCGCCGCCCGGTTCGGGTTCTCCCGGCGCGCTCTCGACGAGTACGCCTCGCGCTCGCACGCGCTCGCCGCAGGTGCGATCGACCGGGGCGACCTCGACGGTCAGATCGCGCCCGTCAAGACGGCCGACGCCGAGCTGGCCGTCGATGAGGGCCTGCGCCGTGGCACCTCGGTCGAGACGCTCGCCGGACTCAAGCCGTCCTTCCGGGAGGACGGGGTCGTCCATGCCGGCAACGCCTCACAGATCTCCGACGGCGCCGCGGCGCTGCTGATCATGACGGCCGCCCGGGCCCGCGAGCTCGGTATGCGGCCGATGGCCCGGGTGCGGGCCGGTGCGGTGGCGGCGGCGGACCCCGTCGAGATGCTCACGGCTCCCATCCCGGCCACGCGCAAGGTCCTCGCCCGCACCGGGCTGTCGATCGGGGACATCGGCGCCTACGAGGTCAACGAGGCATTCGCCCCCGTCCCGTTGGCCTGGCAGGTCGAGCTCGACGCAGATCCCGAGCGCCTCAACCCACTGGGCGGCGCGATCGCCGTCGGCCACCCCCTCGGCGCATCAGGGGCGATCCTCGCCACGCGTCTGCTCCACCACCAGCGTCACCACGGGCTGCAGTATGGTCTGCAGACCATGTGCGAGGGAGGCGGAACTGCCAATGCGACCGTGTTCGAACTCCTGGACTGAGCGGGGGTCGACTCGTCCATGGTCGCGGGCCGCTCCGAGGTGACGGCGTCGGGTCCCGTCGCGGACGACGAGACGACGCCTGAACGGGTCCTCCGCCTGGCGACGGACCTGTTCGCCCAGCGTGGCTTCGATGCGACCGGGGTGCAGGAGCTCTCCGAGGCCACCGGCCTCGGCCGTGGGGCGCTGTACTACCACATCAAGAGCAAGCAGGAACTGCTTCTGCGCATCGCCACCCGGCTGCTGGAACGCGCGATCGACAACGCCGAGGAGATCGTCGCGAGGGACGTCTCGGTGCCGGACCGGCTGACCGCTCTGACCGAGTACCTCATCACCGACCTCATGGCGGAGCGGTCGGCGTGGATGACCTCCATGCGCGACTGGACGTCACTCGACGAGGCGGGGCGCGCGAAGATCCTGGCCATGCGCGATCACTACGAGTCGATCTGGCAGCGGCTGTTCGACGAGGGTGCCGAGCTCGGGGTGACGCGCCGGGTCGACCCGACGTTGCGCAAGGCGATCGTCGGGATGTTCACCAGCATCCACAGCTGGCTGGCACCCCACGGCGCGCTCTCCGCGCAGGAGATCAGCGCGACGTACCTGGACTTCATGCTCCACGGGGTCATGCGCGAGTGAACCCGGCCGGGTCCGCCCGCGCGCCGTTCCAGGACGGCGTGCGGGCGGCCGGTCCGGCTATGCGTGCCCGGCTCCCCAGCTCAGGAGCACCTCGTCGACGGTCTGTGGGTCGCTCTTCGGCTCCGGAGCCGTCCCCCACGGCAGACTCGGTCGGAATCCGCCGGCGTCCGCTCGTGGCTGCAGCAGTTCTCGCGCGGCGACCTGGGGGTCATGTGCGGCCTCGGCCAGATCGAGCACCGGTGCGAGGCAGGCGTCTCGTCGGAGGGCCAGCTCCGACCACTCGTCGCGGGTCCGGGTCAGGACGACGTCGCCGATCATGCCCCTGAGGTGGGCCCAGTTCGTCGGGTCCGTGCGGTCGAAGGGGAGGGGCGAGGCAATGCCCAGCAGGTCGAGCAGGTCGACGAAGAACGGGTCCTCCAGCGCGGCGACGGCGACGAATCGGCCGTCCGCGCACGGGTAAACGTCGTAGTAGGGGGCGCCGGTGTCCAACCTGTTGCTGGCGGGCTCGTCGCTCCATCTGCCCTGGGAGCGGTACTCGTGGAGCATCGAGGTCAGATAGACGGTCCCGTCGAGAACCGCGACGTCGAGGACCTCGGCCACGCCGTCGCGCTCGCGGCGCAGCAGCGCGGCGAGGACCGAGGTCGCCAGGTACATCCCCCCACCGCCGAAGTCCCCGAGCAGGTTCGCCGGTGGCGTCGGCAGCGCCGCTGAGGGGGTGCGGCGCTGCGCGACGTGCAGCGCGCCGGTGACGGCGATGTAGCTCAGGTCGTGGCCTGCCGTCGCGGACCGCGGGCCCGTCTGGCCCCAGCCGGTCATCCGCGCGTACACCACCCTGGGGTGCGCCTGCTGGACCTCGTCCGGACCGAGTCCGAGCCGTTCGAGCACTCCCGGGCGGTATCCCTCCATGACGACGTCCGCACGAGCCAGCAACCGGTGCAGGTCGGCTCGACCGGCGCTGCTCTTGAGGTCGAGCTCGAGCGAGGGACGGCCCCGCGTCAGCGCGGTCGGCGCGGCGCCCGGTCGACGCACACTGATCACCTCGGCGCCGAGGTCCGCCAGGAGCATCCCGGCGAATGGCAACGGTCCCAGGCCCGCCAGCTCCACCACGCGCACACCGTTCAACATCGTTGAGCCCATCGAAGCTCCTTCTTCACAAATCCTGGGAGTGCTGTACTGTACCGACCGAACGGTACACGGATGAGGTGTGGGTGTGCGATGACCTTCTACGACGACGACCACGAAGCCTTCCGCGAGTCGGTGCGCACCTTCGTGGATCGGGAGGTGCGCCCCGACCTGGACGACTGGGACCGGGACGGGCTCATCCCGCGGGACGTATGGCGGACGGCGGCGAAGGTCGGGATCCTGGGGCTGCGGATCCCCGAGCAGTACGGCGGCGCCGGCGTGTCCGACTACCGCTTCCGCTGTGTCGTCCAGGAGGAACTGGCCCGCGTCGGCGCCGCATCGCTGGCCTCGGGCATGTCCATCAACGACGACGTCGTGGTCGGGTACCTCACCCGCTTCGGCACCGAGGAGCAGCAGAGCACCTGGCTGCCGTCCATGGCCAGCGGTGACGTCGTCGCCTCGATCGCCATGTCCGAGCCGGGCGCGGGCAGCGATATGCGCGGGATGCGGACTACGGCCGTCCGGGAGGGCGATTCCTGGCGGCTCGCGGGGTCGAAGACCTTCATCACCAGCGGGTACAGCTCGGACGTCGTGATCGTGGCCGCCCGCACCGGGACGAAGGAGGGGCGCCCGCAGCTGTCTCTGTTCGTGGTCCCCACCACCACTGCCGGCTTCAGCCGGGGCAGGAAGCTGGGCAAGATCGGGCTCCACGCGCAGGACACTGCGGAGCTCGCGTTCGACGACATGCTGCTGCCGTCGACCGCGTTGCTCGGCGAGGAGGGGCGCGGCTTCCACCATCTCACCAACCAACTGCCCCTGGAGCGACTGTCCATCGCCTGGCGAGCGCTCGTCGCCGCCGAGGCGGCGTTCGCGTGGACGGTCGAGTACACGAAGGAGCGCACGGCGTTCGGCAGCCGTGTGATCGACTTCCAAAACTCCCGCTTCCGCCTGGCGGAGCTGTCGACGGAGCTCGATGTGACCCGCGCGTTTCTGGAGCGCGCCGTGCAGCGCTACCTCGACGGCGACCTCGATGCGACCACGGGTGCCAAGGCCAAGTGGTGGTGCACGGAGCTCCAGCAGCGCGTCGTCAACGCCTGCCTCCAGCTCCACGGCGGCTACGGCTACATGAGCGAGTACCCCATCGCCCGCGCGTTCATCGACGCCCGGGTCCAAACCCTCGTCGGCGGTACGACCGAGATCATGAAGGAGATCATCGGTCGCGACATCGCCGGATGACCGACAGGACAACCAGGCCATGAAACTCAGCGACATCTCGGCCGTCGTGACCGGCGGTTCCTCCGGTCTCGGAGCCGCGACGGCCCGCCTCCTCGCCCGACAAGGCTCCCGTGTCGTCATCACCGACCGCGCCGAACCGTCGGCCGAGCTGCTCGAGGAGCTCGGCCCGCAGGCCCGGTTCCACCAGTCCGACATCACCGACGCCGCGAGCCTCGCCGCGGCCTTCGACGAGGCGGAGGCCGCCGGTCCGCTTCGGGCCGTCGTGCACTGCGCAGGCCGCGGGGGAGACCGACTGCGCATCCTCGACCGTGAGGGCAACGCCAGCCCGGAAGCCAGCTTCGCCGACGTCGTGCGGATCAATCTGACCGGCACCTACAACGTTCTGCGGCTGGCCGCAGAACGGATCGCCCGCACCGAGCCCGTAGGGGACGACCGCGGGTCCATCGTCCTGACCGCATCCGTCGCCGCCTTCGACGGGCAGGTCGGCCAGACCGCCTACTCCGCATCGAAGGGCGGCGTGCACGCCATGACCCTGGTCGCCGCGCGCGATCTCGCCGCCTACGGCATCCGGGTCAACACCATCGCACCGGGGACGTTCGACACGACGATGCTCGCCCGGTTCCCCGATGAGATCCGCGCTCGGCTCGGTGCGGCGGTGCCGCACCCCTCGCGCCTCGGACACGCGGACGAGTTCGCGGACATGGCCGTCGCGCTCCTGACCAACGGCTACGCCAACGGAGCCACCCTCCGGCTCGACGGTGCCATCCGGATGGCACCGAGATGACGGACGGCGAGGTCCTGGTCGAGCGTCGCGGGTCGGTGCTCCTGGTCGCGCTCGACCGACCTCGGCAGCGCAACGCGATGACGCTCGACGCGGCACGCGTGATCGCCGGGGCGATGAGCGACCTCGACGCGGACGACTCGTTGTCTGTCGCCGTCCTGACCGGCAACGGGGGGCACTTCTGCGCCGGCATGGACCTGAAGCGGTTCGTCGATAGCGGTGAGCGCCCATTCGTGCCCGGCCGCGGCTTCGGCGGTTTGGTCGAGACGCCACCGATCAAACCGGTCGTGGCCGCGGTGGAGGGCTTCGCCCTCGGCGGCGGATTCGAGATGGCCCTGGCCTGCGACCTCGTCGTCGCGTCGGAGACGGCACGGTTCGCCCTGCCGGAGGTGCGGCGTGGGCTCGTCGCCCGCGGCGGTGGGATGTTTCGGCTCCCGCGCGCGCTTCCCCGGGCGATCGCCATGGAACTGCTGCTGACCGGCACGATGCTCGAGCCCGCCGTCGCCCTCCAGTACGGGCTCGTCAACCGAGTCGCGGCGGAGAACGCCGCTCTCGACACGGCCCTGGACCTCGCGAATGCGATCGCCGCCAACGCCCCGCTCGCCGTGGCGACCTCCGCCAGGATCGCCCGCGCAGCGTACGACCGGTCCGAGTCCTCCATGTTCGAGTGGCAGCAGCAGTGGACCGACGCCGTCTTCGACTCGGCGGACGCCGCAGAGGGAAGCCGCGCCTTCACAGAACGACGAGACCCGGTTTGGACCGGACGCTGACCGTCGCGGCTCGTCGCACGCCGGGGATAGCACGACCCGCTTGTCGCACGGCTGGAAGAAGCACGTCGCTCGGTGTTGATACCCCAATGAAGTGGAGGACACATGAATGCGCGCACCGCTCCTACCGAGTATGAGGGGCTGTCCTATTCCGCAGGCCCCACAGCGGCCGAGCTCGACGAGACCCCCGTGTACGGAGTGCTCTCCCGGTCCGCGGAGCGCGAAGCGGACCGCCTCGCGCTCGTGGAGCACCACACGGGGCGCACCTGGACCTACAGCGAGCTACTCGCCGCTGTGGACGCCTGCGCGACCGGTCTGTACGCCACGGGCGTACGCCCGGGAGAACGCGTGGGTATCTGGTCGGCGAACTGTGCCGAGTGGGTCCTCGTGCAGTTCGCCTCGGCGAAGATCGGCGCGATCCTGGTGACGATCAACCCGGCCTACCGTGCCCCCGAGCTCGGGTATGCACTGCGCAAGGTGCAGGTCTCGACCCTAGTGTCCGCCACGGGCTTCCGGGACGTGTCCTACCGCGAGCTGCTGGACCACGTGCGCGCCGACTGTCCCGATCTCCGTACGGTGATCGAACTGGGTAGTGCCGACTGGGAGCGGGTGGCGGGCGGTGCGCCGGAGCACACGGAGGTCGTGGAGGACATCGCCGCCTCCCTCGCCCCGGACGACCCGATCAACATCCAGTTCACCTCCGGGACCACCGGATCACCGAAAGGCGCCACGCTCAGCCATAGGGGAATCGTGAACAACGCGCGATTCTTCGGCGACGGCCTCGCCTACACCCCGGAAGACCGGGTCTGTGTGCCGGTACCGCTCTACCATTGCTTCGGCATGGTGATGGGCACGCTGTCGACCTTCTACCATGGCGCGACCGCGATCCTGGCCGGGCCGTGGTTCGACCCGCTGCAGACCCTGCAGGCCGTGGCCCTGCACCGGTGCACCTCGCTCTACGGGGTCCCGACGATGTTCATCGCGGAGCTGGAGATCCTCGCCTCGACCGGCCTCGACGTCTCGTCGCTGCGGACCGGGATCATGGGCGGGTCTCCCTGCCCTGTCGACGCGATGCTTCGCGTGATCAGCGAACTGGGCATGGACGAGGTCACCATCTGCTTCGGGATGACCGAGAACTCGCCCGTCGCCACGCAGACGAAGCGCGACGACGGCATCCGGCGCAAGACGGAGACCGTCGGCGTCGCGATGCCGCACCTGGAGATCGCTGTGCGCGATGCCGTCACCGGCAACATCGTGCCGCGCGGGTCGGTGGGGGAGGCCTGCTTCCGCGGCTACTCCGTGATGATCGGCTATTGGGAGGACCCGGAACGCACGGCCGAGGTCCTCGGCGACGACGGCTGGCTCTCCACGGGCGATCTCGCCGTGATGGACGAGGACGGCTACCTGACCGTGGTGGGCCGACTGAAGGACATGATCATCCGCGGCGGCGAGAACATCTACCCGCGCGAGATCGAGGAATGCCTCATGGGGCACCCGGACGTGGTCGACGTCCAGGTCGTCGGCGTACCCGATGATCGGATGGGCGAAGAAGTCGCCGCATGGCTGATCATGCGACCGGGCTCGCCCGAGCTGAACGCCGACAGCGTGCGCGAGCACTGGAAGGATCGACTGTCGCGGCAGAAGATCCCGCGCTACGTGCGAGTGGTCGACCAGTTCCCGATGACCGTCACTGGCAAGGTCCGCAAGAACGTCATGCGAGAGATCATGACCAAGGACCTCAACTCGGGCGGTGTCTGACCAGCCGGAGCAGGCTGCTCAGCCCGTCCCGGCTCCGAAGGGGCACGGGCACACGGAACCACCCCCGCCAGGGCGGGGACGACCGAGGTGCACGACGCTCGCCGGCTCGGCGCCGTGACCCCTGCCGCTAGCGGGGACGACCAGCGCGCCACGCCGGCGGCCCCGACCTGCAGGGGATCACCCCCGCTAGCGCGGGGACGACGCGCTGGCGGCCTGCGTCGCGGTCGGCCTGTCCCCCCGGGCGGCGAGCGTCGACGGAGACTCCGCGAGCAGGGGAGTGAGGACGACGCCCGCCGCGGCGGTTAGGTCCTCCAGGTTTTCCGCCGGCGGGGCGCGGACCTCGTCCGGCGTGATCGAGGCAAGCACGTCGGCCTGCACTTCCGGGTCGGTTATGACCGCTCATCACGAGGCACCCGGCCCGGTGCTGAGGCTGACCCACTCCGGACGGCAGGACCTACGGGGAATGATGATCGGGTGCGTCCACCGGGCCGGAGTGTGGCTGAACCTGACGGGCTGAGCGAGATGTGGGATGTCGCCGATGATCCCGCCAAGCAGGGCGTAGCCGGCCAAGCCGTGCCGGGTCGCCTTCAGCGGCGGCGGGGAGGAGCCCCGAGCGCTGCCTCGAGGTTGGCCGGCCGTCGGGCCCCACCCAGGCCGCTGACGGCCATGCTCTCGGTCTCGGGCCGTGTGGGTGTGACACGCCGCGTGACACGAGCTGGCGGCAAACGGAGTTGCCAGGGCAGCTCGCGAATACCGATCGGCGATCGTTGTCGCAGGTCGTTGACGCAGACGAGAGCCGAGAACTTTCTTCCAAACTGGCTACGCGGGTTCGATTCCCGTCGCCCGCTCCACCACCTGACCAGCGTAAACACTGATCAGCTCTGATCTTGAGACAGATTTCGTGCATCAAACGTGGTGCGAGTCGGTCCTAGCGTTGACTGCATGGCAGGTCGACAGCCCGCGAGCACGGCTCGCGCCCGGGGCAGCATCACCACGCTTCCCCGTGGCACCATCCGCGTCCGGGTCTACGCCGGGATCGACCCGGTGCGCTTGAGCACCTCATTGGCCCGGTGCAGTTCGCGGACCTCTTGCTCGAGCTCGCGTACCCGGGCTGCCTCGTCGGTGGTCACACCGGGCTGGTGGCCGTCGTCGAGGTCGGCTTGGCGCAGCCACAACCGCACCGACTCTGCGCCGTAGCCGAGCTGATCGGCCACCCCCTTCACCACGCCGTGATCGTGTCCCAGCTCGGCGCGCAGGGTGCGGACCATCCGCACCGCCGCGGCCTTCTCCTCCCGCGAGTACCGCCGCGTCGTCGGCTTCCCCGCAGTTCGATCTGACGACATGACTCCATCCTCGTTTCCAAGGCCCAGAGTCTCTACAGCACCCAGGGCGGCTCCGTCGACCTCGCCGGCTGGCGTCACGGTCGCTATCGAGGTCAGGGTTGGAAGACCGCTCGGACGCAGCCGTCTTTCTTGTTCTTGAACATGTCGTAGCCGTGTGGGCCGTCGTCCAACGACATGACGTGGGTGGCCAGGTGGCTGGTGGTGATCTCTCCGTTGGCTATGCGGCCGAGCAGCATCGGCAGGTAGCGCTGCCCGTGTTGCTGCGCGCCGCGCAGGGTCAGTCCCTTGTTCATCAACGCGCCAAGCGGGAACTTGTCGACCAGCCCGGCGAACACCCCGAGGGAGAACACCGACCCGCCCTTGCGGCACGACATGATCGCCTCGCGGATCGCGATCGGCCGGTCGTTCTCCAGCCGTAGCTGCTGCTTGACCTTGTCGTAGAGGTACTCCGGGCCGTCGGTGTGCGCCTCCTGGCCGACGGCCTCGATGCACACGTCCGGGCCCCGTCCTCCGGTGCGCTCCCGCAGCTCGGCGCCGACGTCGGTACGGCTGTAGTCGAGGGTCTCCGCCCCGACGTGCTGTGCGGTCATGGCCAGCCGCTCGGGGAGGCGGTCGATGACGATGACCTGTTCGGCGCCGAGCAGCGTGGCAGCGCGGGCGGCCATCTGCCCGACTCCGCCGGCGCCCCACACCGCGACGGTGTCCCCGGCCTGGACACCGCCGAGGTGGGCGCCCATCCAGCCGGTGGGGACGCCGTCGGAAGCGAACACCGCGGACAGGTCGTCGACCTGTTCGGGGACGGTGAAGGCGCCGTGGTCGGCGAACGGGACCCGGACGTACTCGGCGTGGCTACCCATGAACCCGCCCATGGCGTGGGAGTAGCCGAAGATGCCGCCGGGCTCGTAGCCCCACAGGCCTTGGCCGATGCCGGGGTTGGTGTTGGTGTTGTCGCACAGCGACCACAGGTCGTTGTCGCAGTACCAGCAGGTGCCGCAGCCGATGAACGACACCACGACCACCCGGTCCCCGACCTGGTGCTTGGTGACGTCGGGGCCGGTCTCGACGACCTCACCCATGAATTCGTGGCCGATCACGTCGCCGGCCTCCATGGCCGGGATGTATCCGCCGAGCAGGTGCAGGTCCGACCCGCACGATGCGGTGTAGCGGACCTTGACGATCATGTCGTGCGCGTTCTGGATCCGCGGGTCGGGGACCCGTTCCACGGCGAGCTTGTCGACGCCCTCCCAGCACAGTGCCTTCACAGTCGACCCTCTCCCCAGGCCCGCGCGGTGACCGCGCGCAGCAGATGTCCGGCCGGCCCGGGGTGACTCGACCCCGGCCGGGATGGTTCGACGACCTCGCCGCACTCGAGGATCGACTTGGTCTCGCGCAACGCGGCCCGAAGCCGGCGTCGGGCGTCGACCTGGCCGTCGTCGGATGTGGTCGGGCGCGCGGCCAGTTCGGTGCCCTTGTCGCCGGGGGCCGGGCGAACCGTCAGCTCGATCTCGCCGCGCATCCGGCTCAATGGGCCGGAGTCGTCCACCTGGGTCCGGACGTCCTCGGCCTTCCGGTAGACGGTGACCACCAGCCACCGCCCCGGGCCATCAACCCCGTCGGGACGCTGGTCGGTGGCCCCGGTCAGCCCTCGCAGCGCCTTGACCGCCCATCTCGGCACGGTCGTCGCGGCGTCCACCACTTTGCTCATCGTTTCCTCCTTCTGTCTGACGTCGCTGCGTATGTCGCAGTCCGCGGGGGTCAGATGGTGCTGCGACGGACCGCTCTGGTCTCGGTCAGGACGCGGACGAGGACTCGGAAGCGGCTTCGCCGGTCTCGTCGTCGTGGCCGACTTCGTCGCGGCGTTGGAGTTCGCGGCAGCCGTAGGCCGCTCGGAGGCGTTCGGCTTCCTCGTGACCGCTCAGCCGGCCGTCGCCACGCCGGGCGCGCAGCGACGTCTCCCGCTTCACCAGGTGTTGGATCCGGTCCAACAGGTCCTGCTCCGTTTCACCTCAGGGCCTCCGTCCGGCTCGGCACCCCTCTGCCCTGTCCGACCCGGCGCCGTGGCGCTCGGTCGGTGATTGGGTCGGTGGCTCTTCTACGATCTCGGTCTGATTTTCTGCCCCGGGCTTCCTGGTGGTCATCGCGCTGACCGGCTGCACCCCCGGGCAGGATCACAGGATTTCCAGTGGTCGCGGACCGCTCGGCGGCGGGAAGGCACGGTCGAGAGCATCCAGGTCCTCGCGGGTCAGCTTCGCGTCCAGTGCCGTGGCGTTGTCGCGCACGTGCTGCGGGCTGCTCGCCTTGGGGATGGTGCATAGTGAGTCGCGGCGCAGCACCCACGCCAGGGCCGCCGCAGCGGGGCTGATGCCGTGGGCGGCCGCGACCTCGCCGAGTGTCGCGTCGCCGAGGATGCGCCCCTGCTCGATCGGCGAGTACGCCATCACCGGCAGTTCGTGGTCGGCGCACCACGGCAGCAGGTCGTATTCCGGCCCCCGCCGCGACAGGTTGTACAGCACCTGGTCCGTGGTCAGTCCTTCGCTGCCCGACACGTCTCGGAGCTCGGTGAGGGCGGCGTGGTCGAAGTTGCTGACGCCCCAGTACCGGATCTTCCCGACCTCGATCAGGTGCTGGAAGGCCTCGAGGGTGTCCTCCAGGGGGTGCCTGCCTTGCCAGTGCAGCAGGTAGAGATCGATCCGGTCGGTGCCCAGGCGTTCCAGGCTGCGCTCGCAGGCCGCGATCGCGCCGGCAAGGGACGCGTTCGACGGCAGTACCTTGCTGACGACGAAGGCCTCGTCGCGGCGGCCCGCCAGTGCCTCACCGAGCACCTCCTCCGCTCCGCCGTCGGCGTACATCTCGGCGGTGTCGACCAGGGTCATGCCCAGGTCCAGGCCGGTGCGCAGGGCCGCGACCTCGTCGCCGCGGCGACCCGGGTCCTCGCCCCATCCCCAGGTGCCCTGGCCCAGAACGGGGACGGTTTCCCCTCTCGCCAGCGCGATTCGTCGCATCCGCGATCACTTCCTTCCGCGTCCTCGGGTGGGATGAGAGCCGCGACTTCCGGTCCTCATTCCCGGCCATGGAGTCGATCGCCGACGGCGTCACCGACGGGAGGAGTCCGACTCCTGCTGGATTGTCATGTCACAATTCCCCTTTTCCCCTTCTGTCGTTCCAACGTCATCCGGCGCCCGTCGGCTCGGTCAGTACTGCCTTCCCGGTGGCCGTGCGCAGGCACAGCGCCTCGACGGCGTCGGCGATCTCCGCCCAGTCACGGACCGAGCCCAGCTGCGGGTCGAGCCTGCCGCGCCCGATCAGCGTGGCGAGGACGCCGAGGTCGCGGCCGAAGGTGTCCTCGCCGGTGGCGTAGACGAAGAACCCGACGAGCCGTGCCGGCGGTGCGGCGGCGGAGTCGTAGAAAGGTGGCGGTCGGTGGTGGGTCAGACCGCAGCCGGGACGGCCGCGAACTGTTCGACGATCGCCGCGCAGAACGCGGGCAGGTCGAACGGTGACCGGCTGGTGATGAACTGGCCGTCGACGCAGACCTCGTCGTCGACGACCTCGGCACCGGCGTTGCGCAGGTCGGTGCGGATCGAGGCCCACGACGTCAGTCGCCGACCGCGGATCACGTCGGCCTCGGCGAGGGTCCAGGGGCCGTGACAGATCGAGGCGACCGGCTTGCCGGTGCTCACGAACGCGCGCACGAACTCCACCGCGGCGGGGTGGGTGCCGGGTCCGCTCGGTCTGGTCGAGCAGGCTCTCCAGGACCTCGGTCACGACCCGGCACTGCTGCGCCGGACCGTGTTCGCGGACCCCGGCGACGACGACCGTCGCGAGCTCGGCGAGCTTGGTGTCGGAGTGCGGGGAGACCTGGACCAGCAGCGTGAACGCCTCGTCGGGGCCGATGTCGTAGTGGGCGACCAGGATGCCCTTGGCCTGCCCGATCGTGTCGCGGTTACGCAGGGCGCGGGTCAGGCCTTCGACCTGGTCCTGGAGCAGGGTGATCCGGCTCTGGTCGGACCGGACGGCCGCCGTGCGTGTGCTGTCGCCTCCGAGCTGTCCGGTGTGGTCCGTGACTCGATCGGGGCCGGTCAGCAGTGTCGACATCGACGGTGTGCTCCCATCCTGTGCTCGCGGCGATCTCCTGGTGCGCCGGGTCCACCAGGGACGATGGCGCCGCCATGACGCTAGGGAGCCCCGGCGTCGTCGCAGAGACGTTTCCGGCGAGGCGGCCGGTGCGGAAACGGCGGCCACCGACGGGCCGCTCCGCCCTCAGCGCAGCGCGCGAGCCAGGGTGGCGGCGGGGGGCTCGCCGTAGTGGCGTCGGTAGGTGGTGGCGAAGCGTCCCGGGTGACTGAAGCCCCACCGGTGGGCGACGTCGATGATCCGGAGCCCGTCGACGGGGTCGGCGACGACGAGGTCGTCGTGGGCACGCTCGAGACGCACGTGCTGGAGGTACTGCTTCGGGGACCGGTCGAACTCACGGCAGAAACCCGCGTGCAGGGCCCGCACCGACAGCCCCACCGAGCGCGCGACCGCTTCGATGGTCAGCGGATCATCGGGGTGGGATCGCATGAGCTCGGCAGCGTCGGCGACGGCCGAGTGGCGCCCGGGTCCTGGGCGGTGACGCAAGGCCCGGGTCCAGCTGTTGGGCTGCCCCAGCAGCAGTGTGTACATGATCTGCTCGCGCAGCTGCGCCGCAGCCAGCGGGTTCACCGCCTCAGATCCGGCCCCGGCGAGTATGTGCTGCATCAGCTGTGCCTGTCCCAGTACCGCAGCGGTGATCTCCGGTATGTCCATAGCCGGGTCGAACTGCAGGTCCGGTTCTTCGGGCAGGTCGGTGACCAGCCGCGCGGCCAGCGAGCGCAGCGCAACGAGATCGACCCGCAGGACCAGCAGCCGCAGCGCCTCACCCCAGTCCATCATCAGCTCCGAGGCCGGGGTCCCCACCAACGCGGCACCGCCGGCGCACGCGTCGAGCCGACGACCCTGGTGGCGGGCGGTCATCGAACCGGATAGCGGGAGACACACCGCCACGTATCCGGGCAACGGGTCCGCGGTGATCCGCACCGGCATCCGGTAGTCGAACTCCAGCAGCGAGAGTCCCGGGGCGCGGGCACCGGAGACCTGCGCGGTGAACGCGCCCGCGCGGGCCGGGAGGACGGTGTGGGGCGACATGATCGCGGTGACCTGCTGCACCAGGTCGTCGACATCGTCGCAGCGCACCAACGGCCGGACCCACAGACCATGCCTGTCGTCCTCGCCCATCAGGGCACCCCCGGGGAGCCGCACACCGCGGGCAGGCGGGGCGCTCGCCGCGTCGGGGACGAACTGGGGACCGGCACCGGACCCGCAGGTGTGTGTCACCGGTCACGATACGAGCAGGGCGTCCGGTAGGGAACCGCGCGGAAGCGATGAGTAGCTGAACGGGCGGGCCGGGCTCAGGCGCGCACGCAGGTGGGGTGACGCGCGACCCAGTCCTCCGTGGCGACCAGCGGTGACACCGTCGACCACATGGCGCGGACCTGGGAGGGGAGCTCGTCGGTGGTGTCGCTGCGCTCGCAGATGAGGTGGTGCCCTGCCATCAGCGACGCGATCTGACAGCCCAGCACCGCTGCGTCCACCCCCTCGCGCAACACACCGACCCCGGACGCGCTCCGAAGCCGGTTCACCACCACGCTCTGTTCGGCGAACCGGTAGTGCTCGGCACCGTGGTGGACCGTCACGGCAGCGACCGAGTAGGTCCACGCGGCCACGGTTGTGGATGGTCGGGCCCGGCTGCTGGTGCAGCCGGGCCCCGCTGCGTCACGCTCACGACCATGGAGCGGTGGCGGGTAGGGGTGCTGCGGTCCGGCGCAGAGAGCGTGGCCTGGACTGACCACGGGGAAGGTCAGGATCGGGAATCCGCCCGCGACGCCGCGGTATACGCGCGGGTCCTGGCCGAGGGGCGCCAGGAGTTCCGGGTCCAGGTCGCGGAGAACGAGGCATATGTGTATCCCGGCGAGACCGGCGACGGTGAGCTCGAGCTGACGGGGATCCGCGACGTGCTGCCCCAGCGCTACAGCCGCTGAGACGGGGGAGCGGACGCCTGCGGCGGCCCACCCGGCCCGGCGATCAGGACGATGGCCCGGTCCCGGAGCTTGCCCACGCCCCAGACGGTGCGGCAAGGGCCAGGGCACGGCGCAGGCGTTGCCGGCCTGTGGCACCGGTCGCGAGCGGGCCCGGCCGTTCGTAGACCTGGCCGGCGGCGCCGAGGGCGTGCTGCTCGCGGCGCCGGTCGAGCGCGGCGCGGTCACGGTCGAGCAGCTCCCGCGGCGCCTGCAGTCGCGAGACGTGCAGGTCGCAGGCGTATTCGACCCGTAGCTCGACGGGATGGCCGGCATGGGTGAGCGGGTGGAGACGGCGTGTGAGCTGGCTGCGCAGATGTCGGAGCAGATCATCGCGGTGATGCGCGGTGTGGAGGACCCTGCGGAGCGGCACCGGTTGATCGGTGAGGTGCTGGCGGAGAATTCGGGGGTCGTCTCGGAGCTGGCCGGGTTGATCCGGGAGTCGGTGCAGGCGATGAAGGACGAGCAGGGGATGAGCTACGGCCGGATCGCCGCCGAGCTCGGGCTGTCCCGCTCACGGGCCCAGCAGCTCTACGACGGCACCCGATGACCCACGTCTCCACCGGCCGTAGGAATCGGCGAGTTCAGGTGTGGTCGGCCGCGCGGTAGAGCCGTTCGGCCTCGACACCCAGGGATGGGCCGCTGACGGAGGAGTCCCCGCCGATCGACTCGACCGCGGTGACGAACCCAGGACCGTTGTCGGGTCGAGGTCGGTCATCCACGCCGACTTGGACGAACCGCCGGTCAGGGTGCAGTCGAGCTGCACAACCGCACTGTGCAGGCTGCTGGTGTTGCGGGCGGTACCGGTGCAGGACAGGGGTTCAGGACCTCGCTCGCGTCGGGGGTGACGATATGGCGGCCCACCGTGGCGGCCGTGGGCAGGTCGCAGCCGGTGGTGTCGGCACCGGGGTAGGGCAGGACCTTGTAGACCCGGGACTGCCGAACCTGCGAGGAAGCGCAAAGTACGGCGTGTGATCGCGACTGGCCCCTGGCGATCCCGTACGACCGTCGGACATCACCGTGGCGATTTCGATACGCCGGGGCGAGGTGGATCCTCCATCGGACGCACCGGCCTGACCGGGCTCGGCCCCCGGGGCGCGGCACCACCGCACGGATGTGATCTGACGAGTCGATGTGCCGGCGAGGACGCACCGGCACCGTATCTGAGGACCAGAGCGATCAAGTGCGAGGAGATACGGGTGACCAGGTCGGCGGAGACGGTATCTGCGGTCGGTGTGATCGACCCGGTACCGAGCAGGCAAGGCATCACGACAGCACGTCGGCTCCCGACGATCGACGCGCTCGAGGTTGCCGACGGCGAGCGCACCGCCGACCCGCTACGAGTCGCGGTCGTTGCCCCTCCGTGGCTGGAACTACCGCCCGCTGCATACGGCGGCGTGGAGTCGATGTGCTCGGACCTCGTGAACGCCCTGGTCCAGAGAGGCGTCGAGGTCACCCTGCTGGCCCCAGGACGCCACGGGACGGCCGCTGCGTTCCAATCGACCGGCCCGGTCGCCGATCCCCGGTTGATGGGACAAGCGCTCCCCGAGGTGGTCCAGGCGGCGCAGCTCCCCGAGCTGCTGGCCGACCTCGCCGTCGACGTGGTCCACGACAACACGCTCGCCGGCCCGTTGATCACCGCGTCGAATGAGCTCCCCGCAGTGGTCACCGCCCACGGACCGGTGTGCGGCGGCCTGGGCGGGTATTACCGCACGCTCTCGACTCGCGCCTCGCTCGTCGCGCTCTCGCGCGCCCAGCGTGAGAGCCTCCCGACGGCCCGGTGGGCGGCGACGGTGCCCAACGGCGTCCGCCCCGAGCGCTTCCCGTTCCGCGCTGCGAAGGGCGACTACGCCGTCTTTCTCGGACGAATCAGCCCGGACAAGGGCCCGGTGTGGGCCATCGACGCCGCCCGTGCGGCGGGCATTCCCCTGGTGATGGCGGCCAAGTGCCGCGAAGACGTCGAGCTGGCCTACTTCGAGCACGCCGTCGCGCCGCGGCTCGGCGGCGACGTGGAGTGGATCGGCGAGGTCGGCGGGCGGCGCAAGGTCGAGCTCCTGGCCGGCGCACGCTGTCTGCTGTTCCCCATCGACTGGGAGGAACCGTTCGGGTTGGTGATGATCGAGGCCATGGCGTGCGGGACCCCTGTCGTGGCGTTGCGACGGGGCGCGGTGCCCGAAGTAGTCGGAAACGGGCGGACGGGCTGGGTGTGTGATCGGCCCGAGGAGCTGCCGGCGGCGCTGCTGCGAGCACACGAGCTCGATCCGCGGGTCTGTCGGGCCACCGTCGAGGATCGGTTCTCCGACACCGCGCTCGCTGCCGGCTACGAACGAGTCTATCGCCGAGCCGCCGCGACCGGCGAGAGGTTGGCCGCCTCCCGCCCGGCGTCATGAGCGAGCGCGCGACCGGGCGGCGTTGGTAGAGACGCCACCGCCCAGGGGTGAGTAACACTCTGGTCCGAGACGGCGGCCCCCGGCTTCTCGCCGTGGCGACGGCGACCCATGAAACGCGAGAGTCAGCCGGGAGGCGTTGGCCGGGGTGAACGCCAGCTCGACGTCGTGGTCGGCGCACCAGGTGACGATCTGGGCCTATGGTGCGGGAAGAAGCTGTCGCACATCACATGCGGCCGCCCGGCCGGAAACCGGAGCCGCAGCCGGCGCAGGAACCGGCGGCCGGGTGATCTGTGTGGATTCCGTGGCATCACCCACCTTCACCGGACAGCCTTCAACGTCCAGCCGCGGTCGATCAGACCGACCCGGTTACGACGACGAACCTTTACTGACGAGGCACTGGTCAGGCACGACCGGGCGGCGGCGTCGGCGCCACGTGGGGCGGCAGACCGTGCACGTCCCACCGGTCCGCATCCACCACCTCGAGCGCCAGCCGCGACCCGGCCAGCGCCAGGTTGCCGACCCGCAACGGCACCATCGCCTCCGGCAGCGCCGGGTGGAAACCGAGCCGTCCGTTCCCGAGGTCGGGGTGGAACCGGAGCAGTGTCCGGAGCAGGGAGACCGGGGTCGCCGCTGCCCAGGCCTGCGGTGAGCACGATGTCGGGTAGGGCACGGGCGCCGGGAACTCGCCACGATCGAAGCCGCAGAACAGCTCGGGCAGGCGGCCACCGAAGGCGCGGGCGGCATCGAGGATCCCCAGTGCCACCTGCTGCGCCTCGGACACGAATCCGTAGCGCATGAGCCCGGCGGCCACCAGCGCGTTGTCGTGCGGCCACACCGATCCGGTGTGGTAGCCCATGGGGTTGTAGGCACCCATGTCCGACGCCAGTGTCCGCACACCGAAGCCGGTCCACATCGTCTCCCCCACGAGGTGCCGGGCGACCTCGCCGGCCCGTTCCGGCGGCACGATCCCCGACCACAGACAGTGGCCGATGTTACTGGTCAGCGCGTCCACCGGACTCTTCTCGCCGTCGAGCGCCATCGCGTACCACCCGCGGTCGGGCAACCAGAACTGCTCGTCGAAGCGCTCGCGGAGCGCCTCGGCGCGCTGCTGGTGATCCACCGCGGTTGCGGGGTCGTCGACCGCCGCCGCGAGCTCGGCCCGCGCGCAGTGCGCGGCGTACACGTAGCCCTGCACCTCGGCCAGGGCGATCGGCGGCTCGGCGATCCGACCGCTCGCGGTCGAGACCCCGTCGAAGGAGTCCTTCCAGCCCTGGTTGACCAGCCCGCGGTCGGAGGCCCGCCGGTACTCCACGAAGCCGTCGCCGTCGCGGTCGCCGTAGTGCTGCACCCACGCCATCGCCCGGTCCGCCGCCGGCAGCAGCTCGCGGAGCTCAGTGCCGGCCAGGCCCCACCGGTGCAGCTCACCCAGCAGCACCACGAACAAGGGCGTGGCGTCCACTGTGCCGTAGTACGCGGAGGACCCGACCCGGCCGACGCTCCCCTCCCGACCACACCGCACCTCGTGAACGATCCGGCCGGGCTCCTCCTCGGTGAGCGGTTCGACCCTTCTGCCCTGCAGGTCGGCGAGCGTTTGCAACGTCCCCAGGGCGAGCTCCTGGTCTATCGGGAGCGCCATGAGGCTGGTCAGCAGCGAGTCGCGACCGAACAGCGCCATGAACCACGGGGCGCCGGCGGCGACGACACGGCGGTCGGGGTGGGCCGGATCGGCGATCTGGAGCGCGCCGAGGTCCTCCGAGCTCGTGTGCAGCGTGGTCTCCAGACCCGGCCGGGGGGACTCGGCCGATGGCGCCGACAGCCTCCACCGGGCCATCCGTCGGGCGGCCTCGTCCTCCGGGGACGTCTCGTCGAGCGCGGGCAGTGTTCCGTGCGGCCCCAACGCGACCGTGACGGTCCAGCGGGTCGTCCACGTCGATCGACCCGGGACGACGACTGTGTGCCGGAATGTCGACCCCGCCGTCACCGGCTCTCCGTCACCGACCACACGCATCCGTGACCGGTGCGGGCAGGACGCGAGCACGAAGCTCACCGCATGCTCATCGTGCTCGAGTGTGATTCGCGGACGAGTGTCGACGCGACTCTCCTTGACCTCGAAGAGATCGGCGAAGTCGGCCTCCACCTGCAGCTCGACTGTCAACCCGGCCGCCTCCGCAGCGAGGTTGCGGATGCGGACCTCCTCAACCATCCCTTCGCCGACGCTGCGGGTGCGCTCGACGAGGAGGGTGGCGTCGGCCCGCCCAGTCCGTGCTGGCGTGCGTCCGACGAACTTGGCGCGGAACCGCTCGCACTCGAGGACATCAAGGGGCTCGACGGGGGACCCGTCGATGAGCAGCCGCCAGGCCGACACCACCCGGGTGTCGTCGACATAGAGACCCTGCACTCCGCCCGGGGCCACGTCTCCCCCTCCCGCGGACAGGCAGAAGGATGTCCCCGCGACAAGGGTGGTCGTGCCGCCGTCGCCGCTGACCCGTGGCGGAGCCTCGTCCGAGACACCGTTTCCCGCAGAGGTCACGGTACGGCCGGTTCCCGTCACGTCCGGGCCCGCCGGCGGGCCACCAGGCGGTAGAAACCGAGCAGGATCACCGAACCTACGAACGGGAGCACCCATGTCCGGAGGTCGAAGAAGTCGCCCAGACCGGTCCCGAACAGCGTGCGGCCGACGAGCCCGCCGAGGAGGGCACCGACGATTCCCAGCAGGCCCGTCACGACGACACCACCGGGGTCGTCGCCGGGCACGACCAGCTTGACCAGCGCACCCACTACGAACCCCAGCACGATCCACCCGAGAATTCCCATGATCCCTCCCTCGTTCAGCTCCTGATCGTCTCCGCGGGTCGCGGGCAGGCCGGTCCCGGCCGGGTATCCCGCGAAGGCCTCTACGTTCCGCCGGGCGCCCGCCGGCCGTCGCGGTCACGCCGGGCCGAGAATCCACGACCCCGCTTGTCCTGCCGTGCGAGGCCGGCGTCCCCTGCTCCGGTCAGGTCCGGCGCAAAGACCACCGCGGCGTGACCGTGATGTGGGCCAGCCAGATGTACCGGGAGCAGCCGGCTGTGGCTCGGCGACGGTTCCGACAGGGGCTCGATGGCCCACGAAGCAGAGTCCTGGCGTCGTCCTGCCAGTGGCGGCGCTGTCGTTATCGGCGGCGTCAGCCGCCCGGCGGTGGGGCGCGCGTCCGTCCGCAACGTCTGCATCTGCGCTGGCGAGGTCGGCGCTGGGCACAGGCGTGGTCTTCGGCACCGTTACCGTTCCCCGCCAGAACCGGTAAGGCCCAGGCAGCACGAGGGACCGGTCCCCGAAGCAGTACCTGCAGAACGTGCGCCTCGACCGTGCCCACGCGGCCTGGCCGTCGCCGACCCCGGCGGCGGGATCCGGGTCATCGACGTCGCCACCGGTGGGGCTTCAGCCACCCGGGCCGCTTCGCCACCACCTACCGACGCCAGCACGGCGAGGCCCCCCGCCACCCTGACCCGCCCGCTGCACTGAACGCGGCCGTTTCGGCGCACCCCGCGCAGCGCGGTCAGGCCGACCGACCTGGAGCTGCTGGCCGAACTGCACGAGGGCGACAAGCAGCTCGGTGGACTCTCACGGCCGACGCGTCCCGGCGCCGCCGCCTCGCCTTCTTCTCATCCGGCGGCTGGTGGACTGCGCTCGCAGGCCGAGGATCGGCCGGAGCGTTCGTCCCGGTAGACCCATGTCGACGCCGCAGATGTGTAACAGGCTGAGAGCCGCCACTGAGGGGAGACGATCAGGCCACTACCTATCGCCACTACGGCGGGGCTCCTGCCGCCATCCTGGCCGCGCGCTGAGCGCGGCAGGTCCGGGTGGCACCGATTCCGCACCGCGGCCTCGGCCGGAAACGGCTCTGGTCTGACGCTATCGGTTCCTTAGCGTCCTGGCCCCGCCGTGGCCCCCGGGCCGACTGAGCGCATCACGAGGTTTCTCGCGAGCACCGGAAGGTAGCGCATTTTCGATGTCGTCATTGCTGGCCGGCCCCGTTGGGGCCGTCGACCACGCCACCGACCATCTCGACGGTGAAACCCATCTGGAAGGTGACACGACCCGAACGGCCGTCGAACCCGACCAGTATCGGCTCACCGTGCTCGACCAGACCGAGCGGACCCGGCACCCACCCCGCCGCGGTGGAGTTCGTGCGCGCGTTCGTGAGCACCGGCAAGCCGGTCGCCTCGATCTGTCACGGCCCCTGGACCCTCGCCGAGGCCGACGTGATCCGCGGTCGGCGACTGACGTCGTGGGCCTCGATCCGCACCGACCTGCGCAACGCCGGTGCCGAGGTCGTCGACGACGAGGTCTGCGTCGACGGCCAGTTCATCACCAGCCGGTCACCGTTCGACCTGCCCGCGTTCTGCGCGGCGATCGTCGAACAGTTCGCGGCCGTCCCGGCTGCGGTCTGACCCACCACCGACCGCCACGGCACCCCGAAACAAGCGAAGGAGTTTGCTCATGAAGGCACTCGTCTATCACGGTCCGCGCCAGGTCAGCGTCGACGAGGTCCCCGACGCCCGGATCGAGAAGCCCACCGACGTGCTGGTGAAGATCACCTCGACCAACATCTGCGGGTCGGACCTGCACATGTACGAGGGGCGCACCGACTTCGATCAGGGCCGCATCTTCGGCCACGAGAACCTCGGTGAGGTCGTCGAGGTCGGCGGTGGCGTCGACAAGATCCGGGTAGGGGACATGGTCTCTGTCCCGTTCAACGTCAGCTGCGGGCACTGCAACAACTGTGAGCGCGGGCTGACCAACTACTGCCTGACCGCCAACGAACCGGGCGTCGCAGGGGGCGCCTACGGCTTCGCAGACATGGGCGGCTGGGCCGGCGGGCAGGCCGAGTACCTGCGCGTCCCGTGGGGCGACTTCCAGTGCCTGCGCCTGCCCGAGGAGGCCAAGAGCAAGCAGAACGACTTCACGATGCTCTCCGACATCCTGCCCACCGGCTGGCACGCGGTGGAGATGGCCGGGCTGACGCCCGGCGAGACGATCGTGATCTACGGCGGTGGCCCGGTCGGGCTGATGGCCGCCCTGTCGGCGACGGTGAAGGGCGCGGCGAAGGTGATGGTCGTCGACCGCCACCCCGACCGGCTCAAGCTGGCCGAACAGATCGGCGCGATCCCGATCGACGACTCGAAGGGCTCCCCGGTCGACCAGGTCATGGAGCAGACAGGCGGCCGCGGCGCCGACCGCGGCGCCGAGTGCGTCGGCTACCAGGCCCACGACCCCCAGGGCAACGAGGACAACGCGCTGACCCTCAACAACCTGGTCGCCTCGGTGAAGTTCACCGGTGGAATCGGCACCGTCGGCGTGTTCGTCCCCCAGGACCCCGGCGCTCCCGACGAGCTCGCCCAGCAGGGCAAGGCCCGCTTCGACTTCGGCGACTTCTGGTTCAAGGGCCAGCAGATGGGCTGCGGGCAGGCGCCGGTCAAGCGCTACAACCGTCACCTGCGCAACCTCATCGTCGAAGACAAGATCACCCCGTCCTGGATCGTGTCCCACAACCTGACCCTCGACCAGGCGCCGGAGGCCTACCAGCACTTCGACGCCCGTGACGAGGGCTGGACCAAGGTCGTCCTCAACCCCACCCAGCCCAACTGATCAACCGGCCGGACGCCACGACCCGTGGCGTAGTGGATGCTGCGGTGGGCCGAGCGGACCCACACAGGGTGCGAGTCCTGCAGCAAGGGCTCGGCATCGTGGAGCAGGAGCCCGACATCGTGCGGTGGTTCGCTGTCCGCTTCGGACCTCCGTCCTTCGGCATCGACGACGCCTTCCCCGACGACTCCGGCCGTCACACCCACCTCTCCGGCGAGGTCGCCCACGCCCTCGAGAACAACACCGGGGTCCTGTTCCCCCCACCGACGATCGAGCCGGTCGACGTGGTCGCAGAAGAGCTGCCCGTCTGATCACGACCCACGTGACGACGGGCAAGGGCGGGAAGCGGCCGGGCCTGTGCAGGTTCGCCCCCTGGCGCGGTGGGCCGCGCCGCCCGTTCAAGTCAGCGCACTCGGAGGTCGCCCCCCCGGGGCGGGCGCTGCGGCCGACAACGACGAGCCGGGGAGGCGAGTCCGGTGCACGATCACAACGGTCTACAGGTCATCGTGGAGGCGCCGATCCCGGCGGTGCGGTTGATCCGGGTCGCCGGGCGGCTGGACCAGGCTGCCGCAGCCAGTGTGCTGCGCCTGGTCGCCGTGCAACTGGACCTGATCGCGGGACGGCATCAGGCGGTGACGGACCTCGTACTCGACATCGAGCAGGTGCGGTGCTTCGAGCCGGGTGGTCTCGAGTCGCTGCGGCACGCCCCGTACACGGCCGGACAGGGCGGCATCGGGGTGTGTCTGAGCGGCTGCCAGGGCAGGGTTGCGCAATTGCCGCTGCGGGCCCGCCGGCTGCTGTCCGGGTTCCGGACCTTCCCTACCGCCGAGGTGGCCCTGCAGATGCTCATTACCGGCACCTCTGCCACCAGCACGGTCGAACGAGGCGCACACGTCCCGGATCTCGCGGGGCCGCGTCTCGACCTGCCACGGCCGACCCGACCCCACGCTCGGGCCCGGCCACCGACATGACCACTGATCGTCGGCTACCTGATCGTGCGGCTGATTCCGGCCGGGGCCACCCGGGGCTGCGGCGGCTGGGCGTGGATCCGGCTCACCGTTGCCAACGAGATCGCCATCGAGATCGCCAGTGGGATCGCCACCGGGAGTCGGCGGCACGCAGTGAGGAGGAATACATGACGGACCTCGACCAGCAAGCAGCTTCCGGCTCGACCACTGAGGATCGTCGACGGACTCTCGTCGTCGGGCTACTCGCCGACCCTGACACCCCCGCGGAGATCGCCGCCGAGCTGGTCGACGACCTCCCGGACATGCTGGGGGCGCAGATCGGCAGCGACATCGTGTGGGAGCTGCGAACGATGACCCTCCCGGTCACCGCCTCGGCACAGGACCCCGAGGAAGTCCTCGGTGCCGTGGCTGACCGGATCGCCGACACCGGGTGGGACGTCGGCGTCTACATCACCGACCTCCCGATGCAGTACGAGGATCGTCCGATCGTTGCCGACCTCGATCACGACCGGCGCGTCGCCAGCCTCTCGCTACCCGGATTCGGCCCGTTCCTGCAGCATCAGAAGGTCCGCAATGCCGTCGTGCGCCTGGTCGCCGACCTCACCGGAACCACCGACGCCGGCCTCGAACGTGGGCAGGACCACCCGAGCCGCATCGGGCGCGTGAGCGCGAGATATCTGCACCCGGTCCGCGTCGTCGACATCGGGGACGACCGGCACACCCGACGCTACGTGACGACCCCATGGCGCGGTCGGGCCCGCCTGCTCGCCGGCATGGTGCGCACCAACCAGCCCTGGCGCCTCGTCCTGGGCATGCGCTCCGCCCTGGCCGCCGTGCTGGGCACCAGCGCTTACCTGACCATCACCTCGACGACGGTCTGGCTGCTCTCCACCCAGCTCGGGACGGGCAAACTCGTCCTGACGACAGTGGTGTCGGTCGCGCTGATGGTCGCGTGGATCATTTGCGCCCACCACCTGTGGGAACGCGCCGACGACGACGGTGAGCGGGAGGAGACCCTGTTGTACAACGCCTCCACCGTGTTGACGTTGAGCATCGGCGTGCTGGTCATGGCTGCGGCCGTGTACGTCCTCACTTTCCTCGGGTCGCTGTTCCTGCTCGAGCCCTCGGTCCTCGGCTCGAGCCTGGGCCGCCCACCCGAGCTCGCCGACCACCTGATGCTCGCCTGGCTGGCCACCGGCCTGGCCACCGTCGCCGGTGCGCTGGGATCCGGACTCGACAGCGAGGAGGCCGTACGGCGGGCGGCCTACGGCTACCGCGAACGCCAGCGCCGTGACGGGATCGGTCAGGACGACCGAGCCAGCGGAGCTCCGTCCTCGTCGTCCTGACCGAGCCCGCTGTCAGGGCACCCGTCCATCACGGATCCCTGTGTGGCCCAGGGCAGACCCCGGGTGAGCTCTCGACCCTGCTGTGCGCCACCGGCGCGATCGCCACGGACGAAGCCATCACGGCCCGCACCCTGAGCCGGGTCAGCTACCTCGGACCCGCGCCGATTCCACACTGCCTCCACCGTCGGTTGCGGCTCGGCAACACCTCACGAGCTGCCTACCGTCAACGCTGTTCGCGAGAGTCACACGGGCGACACGCCGTCCCTGCGGGAGGTGCGGCGCGACCCAGCCTCCCGTTGCAGATTCACGATCAGGCCGACCTGAGAGGGACACCGATGCCCACCTCCGCCCACCCGAGGGTGACCGCCACCGCCGCCCCTCGGCCCCGTACTGGTACCGCACCTGGTCGGCCCCCGCCCGGGGCCGACCCGCTGCCCGCGGCCGTCGATGCCGGCCGTGCGTGGCTGTGCACCCTCTCGGCCGCCGAGCAGACAGCATCGACCGGCGACCTCGAACATCGCCTGCGGCCCGCACCGAGCACCAGCCGACCGACCAGGCTCGGTGACACCGCCGCTCGCATCGCCTGCGCCCACCTCGCAGCCGGCGACCTCACCGAGGCCTACTCCGCCCTGCTGGTCGCCCGCGACCAACTGCTCTCCGAACCCCCCCTCTCAACCGGCTCGACAAGCAGCAGGACCGGTCAACCGCTCTGGTCGGGCAGGGGCTGGCGCCCGTCAGCCCAGGTGACGTCCGGATCATTCAGCAGCGCAGCCGACCGAGTGCGCACTCCGGCCCCCGATGACCAGACATCACCGTGAGCACCCCCGACGGTGATCACCCGCGCGGACCCGGAACCGGGCTCCACCCGCCCGAACCGAGACCAGCAAACAAGATCGCCGCCGCCCAGCCTGCCGCCATAAACAACCACGTGGATCCGCAACCGGTCCGCGCGGTGGCCCGGCAGGCCGGTGCGGCGCTCCACAGTGCTGCTCTGTACCGCGCCGATCAGGCCGCTGATTCCGGCGAGCTGCAGGCACGCCACGACCAACTCGCGTTGGTCAACGACAACCTCATCTCCGCGCTGGCCGATCTCGAACGACGTAGCCGCGCTCACGAGCTGTTGATCGACGTGGTGGTGACCGGGGGTGGGGAGGTCGCCATCGCCGCCGTGCTGCACGAGCTGACCGGACTGGCGGTGGAGGTCGAGGACAAGTTCGGCAACCTGCTCGCGTGGGCGGGTGACCAGGCCCCCGCCTCGGGCCGGCAGGGCGCCGCGCACGATCGCGCGGAGCTGCTCAACCGCGTCCGGCGCAACGGGTGCCCGTTGCGCGAGCGGGACCGGGTCCTCGCGGTGGCCCAACCGGGCGACGAGGTCCTCGGCGTTCTGACTCTGATCGACCCGTCGCGGACCGCCGGGCCCTACGAGAAACTCGCGCTGGAGTTCGCGGCTGTCGTGCTGGCCATGGAAATGGCCCACAAACGCAGCCTGGCGGAGATCGAGCTGCGGCTGCGCGGCGACCTCGTCGACGACCTGCTCACCGGCACCGATGACCAGAGCGCGCTCGCACGATCGGCGGCCCTGGACCACGACCTCCACCCACCCCACCAGATCCTGATGATCGGCTGCACGGGCTCGGACAAGCCGGAGCGGGTCGCCCGGGCCGTCGACCAGGCTCTCGTCAGGATCACCCGGTCCCGGGCGCTGACCAGCCGCCGCGGGGGCTCGATCGTTGTCGTCGCGCCCACCAGGAGCGACACGGTCGAGTACGAGTGGCGGGAGTTGCACCGCCTGGTGAGCGACGCCCTTCCGCGCATCGAGGTCGCCATCGGTGTCGGACGGCCCTGCGCAAACCCCTCCGACCTACCCCGCTCCCACAGAGAAGCGCACCGCGCACTCCGCGTCCAGCGGGGCCAGACGCACGGCGACGGTGTCACCACCTTCGCCGAGCTCGGCTTCTACCGCCTGGTCGGCACCGCAGAATCCGAACTCGAAGTCGCCGAGTTCGTCCGCGAATGGCTCGGCCACTTGATCGACTACGACAGGACCCACCACTACGACCTCGTCACCACCCTCTGGCAGTACTACGAATGCGGTGGCAACTACGACGCCACCGCGCACGAGCTGCTCATCCACCGCAGCACCCTGCGCTACCGGCTGCGCCGCATCCGCGAGCTCACCGGATACGACCTCCGAGCCGTCGACACCCGCCTCAACCTGCACATCGCCACCCGCGCCTGGCAGATCCGCAACGGCCCCGCGTAGCCGCGCCCGCGGCTGCGCTCGGCCCCGAACCCGGCGGCCGGATTGCATCGCAGAACGTCTGCGCCACCCAAACGAGGTGATGACCTATCGCCAGCACGTCTGCCGACTGGATGGGCAACCACGTGTACCTGCACCCGATCGAAGGAACCGACCTGACGATCGTGCAATGGCGCCGCCCGTACCACGGCACCCTGCGCGGGTTCCGCGTTCTGGATCGCCAGCACCTCGATCGTGCCCGTAGCGCTGTGGTGCACGCCGCCGCGGGGCGCCGTGAGCACCTTCGCCTCGATGGTCTTGCCGGGCGTCCCCTCGACCTCGAGCGATTGCTCCTCGAGGTCGAGGTCGAGGTCGGCACCTGAGCCGGCGCGCCTATCGCCCGAGATATCCCGGCTGTCCGATACCCGGGGGATGGGTCCGATGGGCCCGATGGGTCGCGGACCAGGGGGTGGCTCGCCGCTGGATCGCGGCGACGCAGCGGCACTCCGTCGCCCGCCCGACCTGGTTCTGGGGCATCACCCACGCCGCGATCAGAAACCCCAGAAGGCCGGCGACGGAGTTGAAGACCGAGGTGAGCGTCAGGGCCGGCGAGTCTCCCAGCTCACGGCGCCCCTGGCTGGTCGAGGGGGCGGAGGTGGAAGGAGGCGTCGCCGCGACGCTACGGCAGCCCCACGCGAGCCCCTCGGGATGCGCCTGCGCCTGGAGATCGGGTCTCGCGGCGGTGTCGATGGCGGCGGGGGCCTGCCGCGGAGATGACGAGGCCCCCGCCGCAGGGCTGCTGCAGCGGGGGCTTCGGTTTCGCGCCGTGTCGTTGTGCGTGACTACCCCGGCTTTCGGCGCGCAGCTCGGGGGGAGGGTGGTCAGTTCGTCCAGGTGATCGGGTCGGAGAAGCTGAACGAGGGTGCGTACTTCACCGCGTTGACGTCGGTGGTCTGCTGGTCGCCGCAGATCATCCCCGAGGTGGTGCCGCCCGGGGCGAGCTGACCGGAGTTCAGGGCCTTCGCCCCGGCGTTGAACGGGATCGACGCGGACGCCTCGACCCCGGCCGGGGTGGTGAACTTCCAGTCGAACGGGTTGAACGACGCCGGGCTGGACCCGTTGTTCTTGTAGGTGACCGTCGAGCACGCCTGCGTGATACCGAACTCGGTGACCTGCTCGGGTGCGGATGCCGAGATGACCAGGTCCCCGGAGGTGGCCTCCTGCCCGAACTTCACCGGCTGGTCTCCGCTCGCGGGGGCACCGGCGGCGGCAGGGGCGGCGTTCGCGTCTCCCGAGGCGGTGGCCGGGGCCTGCTCGTCGCCGCCACCGCCGGTGGCGATCGCGATGACGACGATCGCGACCAGGATCCCGAGGGTCACCTTGAGCCCGGTGCGCTTCTTCTTCGGCGCGGGCGGCGGGATCTGCGGGGCCTGGTTGTACTGCGGGTACTGGCCCTGCGGGGGCGGGTAGCCCTGCGGCGGGTACTGGCCGCCCTGCTGGGGCGGGTACTGGCCGTAGTAGAGCTGCTGCTGGGGGTGGCCCTGGTAGGGGCTCTGCGGCGTAGTCACGTACCGCTTATCGGCCGCGTCACCCCCTCATTAGCGCTCGGACCTGCGGATCATCAAGGTTGTTGAACTACTCTTTACCCGGGCAACCCGCCGGGTTCAGCCCACTCGCCGGGAGAGGGCTGTGGAGACGGGCGCCAAGCTACTTGCGGACGCCGTTGAGTCGGCCCTCAGCGGAACGCCCGAGGAAGGCGAAGACCTGGTCCCGAGTCACCTGACCGTCCTTCGTCTCCGCTGCGACGCGCAGTACCTGTGCCTGGGCCCAGTCACCGAGTTGGGCCGGCAGGCGCTCGAACTGCTCGGGTTGCAGCGAACTCTCGCCGAGCTCGTCACGTCCTTGCAGCTCGACGGTCAGGGCGTCCCGGAGCTTGTGCAGTTCGGGCGTGGCGAGCCGGCGCAGGTCGAGCATCGCGGTGATGGGCAGTGACATGTCGACTCCAAGATTCAGTTGATGAACTGGACAAAGAGTCACGAGACGGTTCACGAGTCAAACTGAATAGTGAAGTCGGTCAGCCCGGCGGGTGGGCTCGCTCGGGTCCTATGCCCAGCAGGTGAGATGTGGTCAGCTCGCCGAGGTGGCGGGAGCCTCGCCGCGGGCGGGGTCGACGATCGGCAGGGGCCGGCCGTGGTCACAACCACCGCCGTGGTGCCGGCGCGCTGATCGATCGTCGATACGGCGCGCGACGACCTCGTCGTATCCGAGTGCCGATTCGGCAGTCTGACGGTAGCGTTCCAGGCAGAATCGGGAACGGCACGCGTCCGGTGGCTGGGTAGGCGCGTCTCTTCGCTGTGGCCAGGAGACGCCGATGTCCTACCGTCGATTCTTCCGTTCAACGCGCCTGAGTTTTCTTGCCCTTGCTCTCATCGGGCGCCTCCCGTATGCAGTCGTGCCTCTGGGCACGATCGTGCTGCTGCAGGCCAGTTCCGGCAGTTTCGCCTTTGCTGGGTTCGCAGCGGGAGCGCAGAGCATCGCGATCGCTCTGGGCGGCCTGTGCGTAGGCGCGGTGGCTCGCTGGGTCCCGCCGCGCCGGATCGGGTTCTGGGCTGCGCTGCTCAACGCAGCCAGCATCCTGCTGCTGGTGCTCGTCAGCCGTGGTGCCGGGCCGGTCATCAACGTTGTTGCGGCGGTCCTGGTCGGGCTGACGCAGCCCCAGGTTGGCCCCCTGGTCCGAGTGCACTGGTCCGGGCAGCTTCGCGGCGGCGACACTCACCTGGTCCGGACTGCCATGTCGTACGAGGGGGCCGCTGACGAGGGCAGCTTCGTGCTCGGCCCGGCGCTGGTTGGTCTCCTCCTGCTGATTCCTACCGTCGCGTGGGGATTCCCGCAGGCAGGCCCGCTGCTGGGCGCCGCTGTCCTGCTCGTGGTCGCCGCCGCGCCGCTCGCTCGCCACTACGCAGACCTGTCGAGCGAGGATGCCACCCCCGAGGCCGGCTCCAGCGGGCCAGCGACAGGTACGTCGTCCGCAGTCGCCGGGCCGGTCCCGAGCTCGGCCGCAGGCCGGGCGGGGTCCAGACTGCACTGGCCGTCCCTGGTGACGCTGACCGTCGCGATGATCAGCGTCGGGGTCATCTTCGGGGTGGTGCAGACCGGCGTCACCGCGTACGCCGCTGCACAGGGCACACCACAGCTGGCTGGGCTGTACTTCGCCGAGCTCGGAATCGGGAGCGCGATCGCGGGCGCGGCATGCGCCTGGCTGCCTCCGGGGTTCAGCCTCGCTCTGCGCCGCTGGCTGTTCCCGCTTGCCCTGGTGCTCGGCATGATACTGCTGTTCTGGGGGGCGGTGGCCGGTCCACTGCCAGTCGCGATCGCGGTCGCCGGGCTGGCTGTCGGCCCTTACATGGTCACCTTGTACGCGCTGACCGAAGCCCAGACACCGTTGCCGGCCATGGCCACCGCCATGGCCGTGTTGTGCGCCGGGGGACCGATCGGCACTGCCGCGGGCCAGTTCGGTGCTGGGCTGCTCACCGACATGCTCGGCGCCACCCCGGCGTTCGTCATCGCCCCGATCGCCGCTGCCCTGGGACTGGCCGCGTCGCTGGCGAACGTGCGCACCTTCAATGCGGCCCGGCTGCGCGGGGAGGGCGTGTTTTCGACCGAGCTCGCCGACGGCGACACCGGCGCTCAAGTCGGTGCTGACGTCCGCTTCCGGGACGGAGAAGTCGGCTGATGTACAAGTCACCGTTCGTAGCCCGTACCCACGAGTCGAGGAGGTGCCGCGCGAGCTCCTCTCAGCCTGCACCCCGTGTCGTCATTGGAAGTGGTCACCCGATGTCGGCGGACTTGCGGCGGCAGATGGCGGCAAAGGTCCAGGTAGTCGCAGGAACGTAGGCATCGTGTGAGCCGGTTGCTGCCGAACCGGACACCGCGGTAGCTTCTGGGAACCGACCTACCTGATCCGCAGGGGAGTCAGCGCGCTGCCGCGCGTCTCCAGCCAGGAGGTCACCCCCATGAACGCCGACCAGCCCGATCTGTGGCGATCGCAGGGCAGCCCCGCGCCGATTGTGCTGTGGGACATGCTTGACGGTCCGATGCCGCGAGGGCTTCTCGGTGTCGGTGACCCGAACGTCCACCTCGTCGACGACCGGTGGACCCTGTTCGTCGGCGGCTTCACCACCACGTTCCGCAACCGCCTGTTCCGCGCGCACCTGGTCGACGAGGCGACCGGCCCCGTCGGTCCATGGCGGATCGACCGCAACCCTCGGGGCCGGGCCCGACCGCTGGCCGCCGACCCGCCGAAGGGCAGTTGGGACGCTGCCGGCATGCACACCCCGAGCTACGTCCCGCCGGCTGCGGGCAACGGCGCTCGGATCTATTACTCGGGCCGGGCGAACGCCAAGCACTACGGGCCCGGGAGCAGGTACGCGATCGGCGTGCTGGAGCACACCGACGGCCAGTGGCGGCGGCGCGGAGCTCCGGTGCTGGCGGGCAGCGCCCCGCGGTGGAGCGTGCTCGAACCGCGCGTCGTTCACTCCGGGAGTCGCTACCGGATGTGGTACCAGGCCAACCCGCACGAGATCGGTCCCGGCGAGCACCCCGACTACGAGCTGCACTGCGTCGAGAGCGAGGACGGCCTGACCGGTTGGACGCCGCCGCGCGTGTTCGCCGGGCCGGACGAGGGCTTCTTCGACATCGCGATCGCGCCGCGCGGCGACGGGTGGGTGATGCTGCTTGCGCGAGGGTCCGACCTGCACGACACGGGCGGCTTCCCGCCGCAGGGCCTCTGGTGGAGCACAGCGGCGCGCCCCAGCGCCGACCGCGCGGACTGGTCGCAGCCGCGGCGGCTCCTCGACACCGACGCGCCGGGTACTCCCATCTGGACGGCCCGCGGAACCTACGGCCCGGGGCTCGCGTTCGATCCTGCCAACCCCGCTCGCGCCACGGTGCTGCTGACGGGCGTCCGGGACACCCCGCGGTGGCCCCGCCTGATGCTTGGGCGGGTCGCCCGGCTGCGTCGCCCGCCGGTGCCCGCACCGTTCTACCTGTCGGTGGCGTCGCTGACGCTTGATCTACCGAGCTGCTGATCGATGCGCGTACACGGCCCGAGTCCAGATCGGAGACAACGTTCTTGGCCGCGTTCTACGTCGTAGACGACCTGGGTGATGAAGAACCTGCATCCGGCGTCCTGTTTCGCGAGCAGCCGTAGGTGTTCGTCGCCGCGGCGGGTGTGTCGTTCCGGGAGCGGGCAGCTCGACGGCCTCGGTGAGCGTGTGGGTTGACGAGTCGCGGACACATGCTACGTTCACCTTATTCACTAGGTAACTAGTGAAACAGTGTTGAGGAGGACGATGTGACTATCAACAGCCGCCGCGCCGTCAAGACCCTGTGTGTTCTCGTCACAGGTGCGGGCCTCGCTCTCGGTACAGCGACCGGGGCGATGGCATCTCCCGACGTCGGGGTCGCTGCCGGGACGGTTCCGGCTCCTGCCCCGGCTCCCTCGCCGGTCTGGGAACAGGACTCGACACCGCTGGTGATCCAGACCAGCGACTACCCGGTGACGATGACGGTGACCTCGGGGCCGAAGGCCGGCTACCAGCAGCAGATCGCTCCGCGGTCGCACGAGGTGTTCCCGACGACGCCGAACTTCGCCAGCAGCGTCACGTTCACCTTCGAGGGTGTGGAACAGGGGCAGACCTACGACATCCGACCGGACCAGGTGATGCGGTTCGACATGCTGGGCAGCGCGCAATACCCGCAGGTGGCGCTGCGCACCTCCTGATCGGCGAGGGGCCGGCATCGCAGCGGCCGAGTCGCGGCCGCTACCGACCCTCGGGCACAGCCGGGCTCCTCGCACGGGGGGTGCGAAGAGCTCGGCCGGCAGCGGGCCGGGTGTCGACAAGGTGATTCGGCACCCGGCCCGCGACCATGAGAGAGCACAGCGTCGTAGAGCGCAGTGTCGTAGAGCGCAGGGTCGGAAGGGGATCCCGTTGATCGAGTATCGGATCGATCGTCGATCCGGGGTCGCCCCGTTCGCCCAGATCGTCCTGCAGACCAAGGAGGCCCTGCTGCTGGGGACGCTGCAGCCCAACGACCGGTTGCCGACGGCCCGCGAAGTCGTCGAGGCCACCGCGATCAACCCGAACACCGTTCTCAAGGCCTACCGCGAGTTGGAGCGCGACGGTCTGGTCGAGGCCAAACGCGGTGTGGGCACGTTCATCCGGTCCGACGCCGTCACCGCTGGATTGGGCGCGAACTCGCCGCTGCGAGGCGAGCTGGAGGACTGGGCCGCCCGCGCTGTCGCGGCCGGATTGTCCCGCGCAGAGATCGACGCCCTCGTGCGCGCCACACTCGACCGACACTACGACTGAGGAGGGGCATGACTCCCGTGGCGACTTCCGCAGCGACCTTCGCCGTCCGCGTCTGCGGGCTGGGCCACTGCTACGGCCACACCCCGGTACTGCGTGATTGCAGACTGTCGGTCGAGCCCGGCTCGGTGGTCGCGCTGATCGGGGCGCCGGGCGCGGGCAAGTCCACGCTGCTCAGCCTTCTTGCCGGGCTCGACCTGCCCTCCAAGGGCAGCGCCGAGGTCCTCGGTGCACCGGTCCCCATCAGTGGTCCGCACCCGGCCGTCGGCTACCTCGACCAGTCGCAGCCGCTTCCCGGGGCCTTCACCGTCGCCGAGACCTTGCGTCTGGGCGCGTCGCTGAACCGGGGGCGGTGGGACTCGGACCGGGTGGCCGCGCTGACCGCCGCGCTACCGGAGGACAGGCGCACCTCGGCGCTCTCCGGCGGGCAGAGGGCACTGCTCGCGCTCGCGGTCGTGCTCGGGAGCTCCCCGGACCTGCTCCTGCTCGACGAACCACTCGCCGGCCTCGACCCCCTGACTCGACGGCAGGTGCTGACCGCGGTCACTGCCTACGTGGCGGAGACCGGAGCGGCGGTCCTGCTTGCATCCCACGAGATCGACGATCTGCGGGACAGCTGCGACCGCGTGGTGTTCCTCGAACGCGGCCACGTCCTGCTTGACGCCGACATCGACGGCCTACTCGCTCAGCACCGGATACTCGACGGCCCCGCCGGAACCTGCATCTGGTCGGCTGAGCACGCCGTGGTCGAGCAGCGGGTTCACGGTCGCATGCAGACCGTGCTGCTGCGGGGGGCGGCGTTCGCACCACCGCAGGGGTGGCGGGCCAGCGCACCCGACCTGCTCGAGGTGGTCACCGCCTACCTGCGCACCTGCGGCGACCGTGCCGATCGGGAGGAGGACCGATGACCTGGGTGATCTGGCGCAGCCACCGCGCGGCGTTGCTCACCGCCACGCTGTTCGTCGCTGTCCTGGCCCTGGTGGTGGGCACCTTGTCGATCACCGGCAGTCTCGACGGTCTGCTCGCCGACCCGGGCGGCTCGGCCAGGCAGTCCGCTCAGGCCGTGGTCTGGTTCACCACACTTGCCCCGGCGCTGGCAGGCGCGTTCCTCGGTGCCCCGCTGTTCGCCACTGATCTGGAGCGCGGCACGCACGTGCTGCTATTGACCCAGTCGGTGTCCCGGCGACGTTGGGCCACCACGTCGCTGCTGGTCGTGGGCAGTGCGACGGCGGGCGCGGTGACGGTCGGGACGCTGCTCATCCGGCCGCTCAACACCGCGGGCGCCTGGTATCCGTTCGAGAGCTTCTCGACCAGCGGCGCCATACCGTTCGCGCGCACCGTGTCCGCGTTCGCGATCGGCGCCCTGATCGGGCTGGTCCTACGACGGACCAGGGCGGCCTCGGTGCTGACGCTGGCCACCGTGATCGTCACCGAGGTCGCGGTGGTCGTCCTGCGTGATGTGCTCGTCCCGCCGGTCCTGCGCGTCGGGGCAGCACCGTACGGAAGTGACGTCGACTCCACCCGCGACCAGATCCTCGACTACGGACCCACCGTCGCCGGCGCCCCCGCCACGGTCGCCCCGAACTGCGCCCCGGCCGACCTCGCCTGCCTGCAGGCAGCCGGGAGCGACGGCACCTGGGTACTCGTCCGCCCCCTCGAGTTGCGCTGGTTGATGCACTGGGTCGAGACGGGCCTGCATCTGGCGCTCGCCTCCGTTGTTCTGGCGCTGTTGTTCGTGCGCCTCCGCCGCCCTCTGGGTCGATAGTCCACCCCCGGGGTCGCTGCGCTGGTGATCCGGTAGACGCGGGGTTGACCGTGCCGCCACGGCACACGTTGTGATCGACCCCGACCGATCGACGACAACAGAACGGGACGACATCCATGCCTGCCCACCCGGACCGCACGATCGTCCGACGACGGAGACTTCTCGGGGCTGCGGCGTTGTCGTTGGTGGTGCTGTCGGGTGCCTGCGCCGCGGTACCGGCCACCAGCGCACCCGAAGAGCCCGGCCGCTTCGCCGGTCAGCAGCTCGCGTTCGGCCCGTGCGCCGGTTATGCGCGCAGCGCGGCCGACGAGCAGGTGTTCGCGGCCGAGCCGCGCGCGCAGTGCGCGCGCATGCAGGTCCCACTCGACCACGACGACCCGGACGGGGCCACGGGCGAGATCGCGATGCTGCGTGTGCCCGCCCGCGGAACGTCGGAGGGCACCCTGGTGCTCAACTCGGGGGGCCCTGGCGGGGCCGGGATGGGTTTCGCCGTCACCACTGCTGCAGCCCTGGCCGACAGCTCGATCACCGAACGGTTCGACCTGGTCGGTTTCGACCCGCGCGGGGTGGGTGCGTCCACCCCGGCCGTCGAGTGCTTCAGCCGGGAGCAGTACGACACCGGGCAGGCCCGCACCGAGTACTTCCTGTCCGCACGGAGCTGGTCCGAGCAGGACGCCGCTGCGCTGGCCGACCAGTGCGCGGAACGCTCCGGTGGGCAGCAGAGTCTGTCGCACCTGTCGTCGCGCGACACCGTCCGGGACATGGACCTGCTCCGGACCGTTCTGGGGGAGGACAAGCTGCGGTTCCTCGGTCAGAGTTACGGCACCCGCATCGGTGCCCTCTACGCGCAGGCCTACCCGCGGAACGTGGGGGCGATGGTCCTCGACGGCGGGGTGGATCCGCAGGCCGGTGATCAGCGCAGGCTGCAGCAGTACGCCTCGTTCCAGAACACCTTCGAGCGGATGGCCGCGCTGTGCGCGCCGAACCGTGAGTGTGCGCTGGGGCCCGACCCGGCCCGGGCGACCGAACGGTTCCAGCAGATCGTGCGCCCACTGCTCGACGCACCGCTGCGCGACGACACCGGCACGGTTTTCGGTTATGACGAGGCCGTCGACGCCGTCCTCGGGATCCTGCTGTCCGACGCCACGGCCTGGGAGCCGATCTCGATCGGGCTCGCTGATCTGCAGGCCGGTGACCCCGACCGCTTCGCGCGGGTGAACCGCGCTGTCGGGGGACGCGAGCCCGACGGGCGGGGCTCGAACCAGACCGCGGCGAACCTGGCCATCGGCTGCCTCGACGAGCAGCGCAAGACCCCGCAGGAAGCCGAAGTGTTCCGGGCGCGGATCTACGCCGCAACCCCCTTCGCCGACCCCGGTCGCGGACCAGGCGGCGCCCGGGACGCCTGCGAGGCGTGGCCCACCGATCCGGATCCGGCCTACCCCTTCCCGGAGAAGGTCGACGGCCTGCCCCCGACGATGGTGATCTCGCTGGCCAACGACCCGACCACCCCGATCGAGGGGGCCCGGCGCCTGCAGCAGGCCCTCGGTGGTGCACTGCTCACCGTCGACGGCGACGGCCACACGATCGCCGCGTCCGGCGCGAACCCGTGTGTGAACGACGCGGTCGCCGCCTACCTCGTTGACGGTCGCGCACCGGCCGAAGGCGCCCGCTGCGCCGCGAACTCGTGACCGGCCCCCTACCCCGCTTCGCGGCGATCCCGGTGGCCGTCATCGCCGGGATCGTCGCGGTCGTCCACCTGATTCTGGCCACCGTGCCGCGCGGCTGGCTCGACGAGGACCTGATGCTGGCCATCGGCCGCCACCACCTCGACCTCGGGGCAGTGGACCAGCCACCGCTGACCCCACTGCTCGCCCGGCTCGCCGACACCATCGCCCCAGGCTCACAGCTGGCTCTCGCGGTGCCGGCCGTTGTCGCCACCGCCACCGCGGTCGTCCTGGCCGGGCTGGTCGCTCGCGAGCTCGGCGGCGACGCCCGCGCCCAGACCCTCGCCGCGCTGGGCCCGGCCACCTCGATCGCCGCCGCCCAGTTCGGGCACTGGCTGACCCCCTACACCCTGGAACCCGCGCTGTGGACGGCTCTGCTGTGGCTGCTCGTGCGCCACCAGCGCACCGGTGACGGCCGGCTCCTGCTCGCAGCCGGGATGGTCGGGGGCATCGCCGCGCAGACCCGGTTCCAGGTCTTCGCCCTCGGCGCCGTCCTGGCTGTCGCCCTGCTGGTCGTCGGGCCGCGCGACCTGCTGCGTCACCGGGCGGCCTGGGCCGGGATCGCGCTCACGATGCTGATCGCCGCACCGGCCCTGGCCTGGCAGGCTGCGAACGGCTGGCCACAGCTGGGCATGGCCGCCGCCGTGGCCCAGGAGAACACCGGCATCTACGGCCACCCGGCCGTCGTCGCCCTGCACGGGCTCGCCGTGACCGGACCACTGTCCCTCGGCCTGGCGGTGTGCGGACTCGTCGCGCTGCTACGGGACCCGGCATGGCGGCCGTTGCGCTTCCTGGCCGTGGCCTCCCTGCTGCTGTTCGTCGCGGTCCTGGTCTCCGCGGGGCGCCACTACTACCTGGCCCCGCTCTACCCGGTGCTCGGCGCCGTCGGCGCGGTGGCGCTGCAGCAGCGGCGGGAACGCCGCGGTCCGCGCCGCACCTGGCCGGTGGTCACCGCCGCCGCGGCACTGGCCGCCGCCGGAGCCGCATCGTCGGTACTGCTCGCCTCCCCGGCCCTGGCCGCATCGTTGGCCACCACCACCGCAGCCACGTGGGCCGCGCTCCCCGACGAGCAGCGCGACCACACCGCCCTGGTGGCCGTGCCCTACGTGTACGCCGCGCTGCTCGACGCCGCCCCGCCCGACCTCGACCTGCCGACGGCCCACGGGACCAACCGGGCCTACGGCTGGTTCCCACCCCCACCCGAGGGCTCCGACGCGATGCTGTTGGTCGGTGACCCCGGCCGGTTCCTGCCCTACTTCACCTCCGCCCGTCCGCTGGAGACGGTGGCGTCCCCGACGCCGCTGGGCACCTACGGAGGGCTGGTGGACGAGAGCACCACCATCTGGCTCCTCGAGGGTCGGCACACCCCGTGGAGTCGGATGTGGACCGAGCTGAGGGACCTGCCCGTCACCCAGCAGGACTGAGCCCGAGATTCCCTCGGAACTCGGACAGCCCCGCCCCGCCGGTAGCCAAGAGCCGCCCCGCTCACGCTCCGGGCGTCGGGGCTACCGAGGAAGGTCGGCACCTCAGGAAGGGCGGCCCGAAGTGGGTTCGGTGGCGGGCCCCGGCTGACCATCCGGGCCGCTCTTCGAGCCGGGCGAGAAAATATTCCCGCCGCAGGTGCATCCACGGCCGCCGCGCCGACGGTAGGGAGGGTATGGACGAAGGAAGCGGAACCAGTACGACGCGATGGGGCGCTGCGCTCGGCGCGGTGGTGATCAGCGGGGGAGTGCTGCTCGCCGGCGCCCCGGTCGCGATGGCACAGGAGACCGGGTCGGTGCGCGTGGTGCACGGCATCCCCGGCCAGCCGGTGGACGTCTACGTCGACGGTGAGCGTGCCCTGGACGACTTCGAACCGGGAACGGTGGCCGGTCCGGTGGATCTGCCCGCCGGTGCGCGTGAGGTCGCTGTGTTCCCCGCCGATGCACCCGACAACTCCGGTGAGGCACTCCTGCAGGGCTCCGCCGACGTCGCCGGTGGCGCTTCGGCGACGCTCGTCGCCCGCCTCGACGCGCAGGGCAGCCCCACTCTGACCCCGTTCGAGGACGACGGGTCCCCGGTCGCCGCTGGACAGGCCCGGCTCGTGGTCCGTCACACGGCTGCGGCCCCGGCCGTCGACGTGCTCGCCGGCGGCCAGCCGGTGGTCGAGGGAGTGACCAACCCGCAGGAACAGCGCTGGAAACAGCTGCTGGCCCGGTGTCGGCGTCGGTCGCTGCGGCCGGCACCACGGAACCGGTCATCGGCCCGGCGGAACTTCCGCTGGCCGAAGGGACCGCGACCTTCGTCCATGCGATCGGCTCGCTCGAGGAGAGCACACTCGACCTGGTGAGCTTCACCGTCGAGGGGCTGCACTCCGCCCCGACCGGTGTCCCCTCCGGCGCGCCCTCGGGAGCGCCCTACGACTCCGCCTCCACAACGATGGCGACCGGTGTCGGTGTCGCCGGGCTGCTGGGTGCCCTCACCCTCGGCGCCGGCCTGCTGCGTCGTCGCGGAGCCCGGTCCTGATCTCACCACGACAAGGCCGGTTCCCCTGTGCCCGGGGGGACCGGCCTACTGTGCCGGCCCTCGTTGGACGAGTGGTGCTGATGGGTGCGGCGGCCCTGCTGCTGACGGGGTGTCAGGCACCCGCCACACTTCGTGCAGCCTCACCGGCTGCGCTACCTCCCGCGCCGTCGGTTGAGCAGGGTGCCGCGCAGGCGGCCGTTCCTGATCAACTCGCAGCACCGGTACGGCTGCGGTTTCCTGGGACTGCACTCCCCGACGCGTCGGTAGTCGGTGTCGGCGTCACACCCGACGGTCAGATGGAGGTCCCGGTCGATGTGAACACCGTGGGCTGGTACCGCTTCGGGCCCCGCCCGGCGCCGGAACCGGGGCCAGCGTGCTGGCCGACCACGTCGACGACGCTGTGCAGGGACCGGGTGCGTTCCACCAGCTCGACCGGCTCGTCCCCGATGACCGGATCGAGGTTCGGGACCAGGACGGAGCCCTGCACCGCTTCGAGGTCATCTCGGTGTCGACCTACACCAAGGAGTCGCTGCCGGTGGAACGGATGTTCTTCCGCGGTGGGACGCCTCGACTGCACCTGATCACCTGCGGGGGGCCGTTCGACGCCGCCCGGGCGTCGTACCGGGACAACGTCGTGGTCGTCGCCGAACGACGATCATGACCGGCAGGGAGTTCGACCGGCCGGCCCCCTCGCGGCCCGTCGAGGCCGCCCCCGACTCCCTGCCGGCCCGGTTCGGTGCCGGTAACCCTGCCGCGCTGCGCGAGATCTACCTGCAGCACGCCGCGTCGGTCCACGGTTTCGTGCTGCGCTGGCTGCGGTCGCACCACGACGCCGAGGACGTCACCCAGCAGGTCTTCCTCCGGGCCTGGCGAGCACGCGCGTCGTTCAGCCCGGACCGTGGGAGCATGGGGGCCTGGCTGCACGGCATCACCCGACGCCAGGTCGCCGACCGGCTCACCGCCCGCGCCCGTCGGGCCGGCAGTGAGCAGAGCGCTGGGCGGATGCGATCCACGCCACCGTTGTCGCCGCATGACGAAACAATTGCGACGACGATCCGTGCGCAGCGTCTTTGCGCGATCTTACGGACCCCTCGTTCGCTCACGCGCCTCGACGTGCCTACGGTGGCCTCGGTGTGCCGGGAAGCCTGGTCGGCGAGCAGAACACGCACGCTCGACGAAGGGCAGCCCCGCGATGGACATCTACCGCTCCGAACCCGGCCGTACCCTGCTGCGCGACTGGAGCAACCTGCAGATCAGCCGCCTTCTGCCCGACGCGCGTTGCCGGTGGATCGACACCCCCTTGGGGCCGACCCACCTCACGACCGTCGGTTCCGGGCCGGCCGTGGTGCTCCTGCCCGGTACGACCCTCGGCGCCGCTGCATCGGCGTACGTCGTGCGGGCTCTGGCCGCCGACCACCGGGTCACGGCAGTGGACGTCCCCGGGCAGCCCGGACTCAGCCACGGCGAGAGGCCCGCCGACGATCTCGTCGGCCGGTATCGCGCCTGGATCGACGAGGTGCTGGCCGCGGTCGGGACCGAGCCGGCGACGATCGTCGGCGAGTCCCTCGGCGCCGCTATCGCGCTCTGCGCCGGGCCCGGCCCGGCGGTCGCCGGGCTCGTCCTCGTCGCCCCGGCCGGTCTGGTGCCCGCCCGGGTCACCGCGAGTCTGCGCCCGGCCCTGCCCTGGCTGTGGCATCCCACCGAGGCCCGCACCGAGCGGGTGCTGTCCTTCCTCTCCGGCGGTGCACCGCTGCCCGACCGGCGCCACCTCGTCGAGTGGATGACGCTGGTCCCCGAGCACACCCGCAGCTCGCTCGCGCCGGCACCCCTGCCCAACGCGGTCCTCACCGCCTGGCGCGACATCCCGTGCGTCGTCCTGGCCGGCCGTCGCGACCCGATCTTCCCGGCGGAGGAGCTGACCCGCCCCGCCCGGATGCTGCTCGGGGCCCGCGTCGAGTTCGTCGCCGACGCGGGGCACCTGCTCGCCCACTCCCACCCCGACGCCGTCCGTCGCGGGATCACCGCGCCGGCCGGCCCCGGGGCAGGGTGAGACGGCTCAGAACTGCAGGCCCAGCGCCCATCCGCCGAGCAGGAACGCGAACCCGGTGATCAGCACGACCCCGACCACGTTGAGCAGCAGACCACCGCGGGCCATCTGGCCGATGGTGACCACACCGGACCCGAAGACGATGGCGTTGGGCGGGGTGCCGACCGGCAGCATGAACGCGCACGTCGCGGCCAGCGCCGCCGGGATGAGCAGCGTCATCGAGTCGGCGCCGATGCCGATCGCGACCCCGCCGAGCACCGGGATGAACGTCGCCGCCGTCGCGGTGTTGCTGGTGACCTCGGTCAGGAACAGCACGATCGTCACCACCGCCGCCACCAGCAGCAGGACCGGAAGTACACCGAGGCCGGCGACGCTGGTGCCGATGAACTCGTCGAGCCCACTGGAGGCGACCGCCCCGGCCAGGGCGAGCCCGCCCCCGAACAGCAGCAGCACGCCCCAGGGCAGTCCCGCCTGAGCGTCGGGCCAGGCCAGCAACATCCGGTACCCGCCGCGGCGGCCGGTCGCGGCCTCGTCGGGCGGGATGGTCGCGGAGGGCAGGAAGAACAGCGCGACACCCGCGGCGATCGCGATCGCGGTGTCGTTCAGCCCGCCCAGCCACGGCAGCGCGGCGTCCACGGCGTCGAACTCGGTGAGCAGGCCCGGCACGATCCACAGGAACGCCGCGGAGGCGAACACCGCGAGTACGCGCTTCTCGGCCGTACTGGCCGGGCCCATCTCCCGGAGCTGGTCGTCGATCATCTCCCGGCCGCCGGGGATCTCGGTCAGTGTGGTCCGGAACAGCACCCGGGTGATCAGCAGCCACGCGACGGTCACGAACACCACGACGATCGGGACCCCGAGCTGCATCCAGCCGACGAAGCTGATGTCGCGGTCGAGCTCGTCCTGTACGTAGCCGGCGACGATGGCGTTCGGCGGGCTGCCCAGCAGCGTTCCGAGTCCGCCGATCGACGAGGCCCACGCCACGGAGAGGATCAGCCCGATGCCGAACGAGCGCACAGCCGGGTCGCGGATGGTCTCACTGAGCGGGGCGCCGCGACGGACCTCGTCGCCGCCGCCCCCGGCACGCTCGGCGACCAGCGCCAGGACCGACAGCGCGATCGGCAGCATCATCAGTGTGGTCGCGGTGTTGGACACCCACATCGACAGGAACGCCGTCGCCACCATCATGCCGAGCACGATCCGGGTCGGTGTCGTGCCCACCGCCCGCAGCGTCAGCAGCGCGATCCGCCGGTGCAGGTGCCACTTCTGCATGGCGATCGCGATGAGGAACCCGCCCAGGAACAGGAAGACGATCGGGTCGCCGTAGCGGGCGGTCGTGTCGGCCACCGACACCACCCCGAACGCGGGGAACAGCACCACCGGCAGCAGCGCGGTCGCCGACAGCGGGATGGCCTCGGTGACCCACCACGTCGCCATCAGGACACCGATCGCCGCGACCATCCGCGCCTCGGGGGGCAGTTCCTGCGCCGCCCCGAGCAGCAGCCACGTCAGCAGGGCGAGCGCCACGCCGAGCAGACGCAGCGACCACGTCGCCCGCGGGGTTCTGCCGTCGGCGGCGGTCGCCGCTCCCGGAGCCGGAGGATCCGCCGTGGCCGTGCCGGGCTCGGGACCGCTGTCATTCGTCGTCATCGTCGGAACCCCTGTGTCGTACGGCCGCTGTGCTGCGTCGCGGACCGTACCCGAATTATCCCCATTCGGGTCGTTTGTTCTCGTTCGAACGCATGACCGAGCGAACGGAGGAACGGCACGGCCTCGACGGCGTGGTACGTCGGGACGGCCACGACGCGGGTCACCCGGGCGGCGTCCATCGGGAATCCCTGCGATCGACGATGCCGTCACGGCACCTGCGCCCTGCGACCGTGGAACGGGGCCGCACGACGCCCCGGGCGGACCGCCTACGCGACGAGCAGTACCCAGGTCCGCCCCGGGTGCAGGGGCACCTCACGGCCGTCGGGTGCGGTCAGACGGGTGGGATCGCCCACAGCGGGACGGGACCACCGGGCGGGGAACGAACGGCCGTCACGCAGGACCTCGGCGTCGCCCGCGCCGACGGTGAGCGCGATCGGGGAGGCCGAGCCGGCGCTGTCCCGGACCGAGGACTCGACGACCCCCACCCGTTGCACGACCACCGTGTCCGCCCGCACCGGTCGCCGGTCCGGACCGGCGACGGCGATCTCCTCGCCGGTTGCGATCGTCCAGGCGTCGTCGGGTGCGCTCCAGGTGACGGTGACGGCGGTGGAACCCACCCGGACGGTGCGCTCCGGGGCGGGGGCACCCCCGTCCGGCGCGGGCCCGAAGCGCAGGCCGATGTCCTGGACCGGCCCCGCCTCCGGCACCCGGCCGCGGAGGTCCGCCAGGTCCACGTAGACGTTCACCGGCGCCGGCCGCCGGTCGTCACGCCGGAACGCCGCCGGGAACTCGCGGGGCACGGCCGGGACCAGCGGCGCGGCGACGATCTCGTCCATGACCGGCGGTGCGGCGCCGGAGAAGACGAGGGCCGGGCGGCCGTAGGCGCCGAGCACGCCCATGTCGGTCTCCCGGGCACTGCGCACCGGCCCCACCGAGCCCGGTAGCTGCGAGGCGAACACGGCGAGCAGCCGGGTGAGGCCGCCCTCGACCGGCTCGACGTAGACGACGTCGGCGAACTCGACGCCGTCCCACGGGCGCGCCTCCGCGGTGTTGTCGATCTTCACGGCGAAGACTCTCGCTCCGGGCTCGGAGGGCAGCCCGGTCAGCGGGGACAGGAGCGGCGCCGGCGGCGCCGGAGCGGTCGCCGGTGGCGGTACCGGCACGGACGGAGCGCATCCGACGGCGCCCACCAGCACCAGTCCGACGAGGGCTCTCACCGCCGGGTTCCCACGCACCGGCGCACCGTACTCCGCCGCATCGCGCGTCCTCCGGCTACCCGGCGCCCGCACACCGGCACGACCCGTACCCGCGAAGGAAGGATTCCCGGACATGACTCCCGCACGGTTCGAGGTCACCGACGCCGAGATCGCCGATCTGCGCGATCGGCTGGGTCGGGCCCGAGCCCGAGCCCGAGCCCGAGCGCGAGCCGGTGCCGGACCGGTCCCGGGGCCTGCCGCCGGCCGACCGCGGCCGAGACGGCCCGGGTGCTCGCTCAGGCCCGATGTCGAGCCCTGCTCGACGACGACGCCGGGTCCGGTCCGTCGAGTTCGACCCGGCCGAGCGGAGGTCGCAGGTCGCGAGGTGGCCCCGGACCATCCGCTCGGGCGCGGGACGGTGCTCAGAACGGGTACTGCGGCAGGTCACCGCGGACCGTGACCCACTGGGTCTCGGTGAAGGCCTCGATGTTGGCCTCGGCACCACCGTGGCGCGATCCGTTGCCCGAGTCCCCGACCCCGCCGAAGGGGGCGACCGCCTCGTCGTTGACCGTCTGGTCGTTGATGTGGACCAGTCCGGACGGGATCCGGTCGGCCAGCGCGAGGCCCTTCATCACGTCCCGGGTCAGGATCCCCAGCGAGAGGCCGTACCCGGTCCCCGCCGCCAGCCGGACGGCCTCGTCGAGGTCGTCGAAGGGAACGACGGGCGCGACCGGCCCGAAGATCTCGTCCGCGTAGGCGGGCGCGGTCAGGGGCACGTCGCCGAGCACGGTGGGGCGGTAGAACAGATCCTCGTAGCTGCCGCCCGCGAGCACCCGTGCCCCGGCCGACACACTTCCGGTGACGATCTCGTGCACCCGGTCGCGCTGGCCCGCGTCGATCAGCGGGCCTATGGCGACCGCGTCCGAGGCGGGGTCGCCGACGGGAAGCTTCTCGGCCCGTTCGGCCAGCAGCGCCGCGTAGTCCGCCGCGATGCCGGACGCCACCAGATGACGGCTGGACGCCATGCAGATCTGGCCGGCGTGGTTGAACGAGCCGAACGCCCCGACCGAGGTGGCCCGATCCAGGTCGACGTCGTCGAGCACGACCAGGGCGGAGTTGCCGCCGAGCTCGAGGTGCACCCGCTTGAGCCGGTCCGCCGCGGCCCGGGCGATGGCCTGCCCGGCCCGGGTCGAGCCGGTGAAGGCGATGACCGGGACCTCCGAGTCGTCGACCAGCGCCGCACCGACGTCCGCTCCGCCCGGCAGCACGTGCAGCAGCCCGGGGGGCAGCCCCGCGTCCTCGAACACCCGCGCGAACACGACTCCGCCGCTGACGGCGGTGCGCGGGTCCGGCTTGAGGACCACCGCGTTGCCCAGGGCGAGCGCCGGCGCGATGGCCCGGATCGCCAGGATGATGGGGGCGTTGAACGGCGCGATGACGCCGACGACCCCGACCGGGCGCCGCCGCTCCATCGACAGCCGCGGCTGGGTCGACCGCAGCAGCCTGCCGTAGGGGTGGGCGGCCAGTGCGGCCGCCTCGCGGCACTCCTCGGCGGCGACGGCCCGCGTCTGGAAGCCGGCGAACGGGCGGATCGCCCCGGACTCGCGGATGAGCCAGTCGTGGATCTCGTCCTCGTGCTCCACGAACAGGTCCGCCGCGCGGCGGAGCACCGCGGCGCGGGCGTCGTACGGCTGCGCGGCCCACTCCCGCTGGGCGGCGACGGCCGTGGCCGCCGCCGTGCGGACGTCCGCGGCGGACGCCGCGCCCACCTCGGCCAGGGTCGCGCCGGTGGCCGGCTCGACGGACGGGTAGGTCCCGGCCCCGCCCTCGACCCACCCCCCGGAGTAGATCCGCCCCTGCCAGCGGGCGGCGTCCAAGAAGCTCATGCTGTCACCTCGTCGTGGTAGTCCTGTGGAACCCGGGTCGGGGCGGATCACGGTGCGACGGCGACGTCGAGCACCAGGGGGGTCGTGCGCCGCTCCAGCGTCGGTACGACCTTGTCCAGCACCGTGGTCAGGTCGCCGTGGTCGACCACCCTGTGGGACTCGCAGCCCAGGGAGGTCCCCAGCCCGCTGATGCTGATCTCCTCGAACGCGGGCCAGGGGGCCGCGCCCGGTGTGCCGGTGGCCGAACCGCGGCCCCCGGCGAGCCGGTCCATGATCGCGTAGCGACCGTTGGACAGCACGATCACGAGCACTCCGACGCCGTAGTGGGCCGCGCTCCACAGCGCCTGGATCCCGTAGAGGGAGGAGCCGTCCCCGATCACTGCCACGACGGGTCGCTGCGGGGAGCCCAGCCGCACCCCCACGGCGGCGGGCAGTCCGAAACCCAGTCCGCCCATGGCGGCGCTGAGGAACCCCAGCGGAGCCCGGGCGGGCACGAGCTCGTGCAGCAACGCCCGGCTCGACGGGGTCTCCTCGACCACGACGGTCTCGCGCGGCAGCCGTTCCGCGAGTGCGGCGAAGACGTGCTCGGGGCGCAGCGGCTCGCCGGCGACGGGCGGCTCGACGACCCGGGTGCGGCGGACGTCCGCCGGTGCCGCGTCCCGGGCCGGGACCCGCCGGGCCAGCTCGGTGCACACGGCCGCGGGCGCCGCGACGACGGCCAGTTCGGCAGGGCTGCGCAGTGCCTCGTCCGGATCGTCGGTGATCACGACGATCCGGGTGCCGGGTTCGACGAGCGCTCCGTCCTCGAAGGGGTACTGGCGGAACGCCGCCGCGCCCACCACCAGCACCAGGTCGTGCCCGGCCAGCGACGAGCGCACACCGGCGCGCCCGGCCGGCAGGTGCCCGGCGAAGCGGGGGTGGTCCTGCGGGAAGCCCGCCCGCGCGCCGAACGGCTCCTGCCAGACCGGCATCGCGAGCCGGTCGGCGAGCGCCACCAGCGCCGCCCAGGTCTGCTCGTCGTCGGCGCCCGCCCCGGCCACCAGCGCCGGGGAACGCGACCCGGTGAGCAGCTCGGCGACTGCGTCGCACGCTGCGGGATCGGCGGCGGCGGTGCGGAGCGACCGCACCGGGGCGGCCTCGGCGGCACCGTCGTGCTCGGCGTCCCAGTCGTCCATCGGCACGATCACCACGGCGGGGCCGCGGTGCAGGTTCGCCTCGTGCCAGGCCCGCGCCACGGCTCCGGGCACGTCCTGGGCCCGGACGGGCTCGCACACCCAGACCGCGTGGGGACGGACGAGCTCGTCGAGGCGCTGCCCGGCCAGGAAGGGCTCGAACGCGAGGTGGCGGCGGTCCTGCTGCCCGACCACGACCACCAGCGGTGCCCGGTCGACCTGTGCGGTCGCCAGCGCGCCGACCGCGTTGCCCAGGCCCGCCGTGGTGTGCAGGATCGCCACCGCCGGCCGCTGCCGCGCGAGAGCCCACCCGGTCGCCATCCCCACCACCGAGCCCTCGTGCAGGGCCAGCACGAACTCCAGATCGTCGGGCAGGTCGGTGAGCAGGGAGATCTCGGTCGAGCCGGGGTTCGCGAACAGCGCCGTCGCCCCCTGTCGTCGCAGCACGGCCAGCGTGGCGTCGCGGACGGTCGTCATCGCGCACCCGTCCCGGTGCCGGCCGCGACCGCGACGTCGGCGGCGGGCTCGCCGATGCTCGCCGCGGCGGCGCGGACGCGCTCGGCGGCGTGCCGCAGGGCGGACCGTTCCTCGTCGGCGAGATCCCACTCGAGGACCTCCTCGACCCCGCGCGGGCCGAGCCGCACCGGCGCCCCGATCCCGACGCCGTCGATGCCGTACTGGCCGGTGAGCACGACCGAGGCGGGCCACGGCTCGCCGGATCCGGTGGCGACGGCCTCGACGAGGGCGGCGGCCCCCGCACCGGAGCTCCACGTGGAGGTGCGCCCGGAGTCGAGCGCCACGTGCCGGGAGTACCAGGTGGTCATGTACTCGTCCGCGACGGCCCGCTGCGAATCGGTCAGGACCACCGGCTCGCCGCGCAGCCGCACCCGGCTGTAGAGCGGGACCTGGGCCTCGCCGTGCTCGCCGAGCACCCACGTCTCCACGTCCTGGGGTCGGGCGTCGAGCGCCCGGGCCACCCCCGTCCGCATGCGGAGTCCGTCGTTCACGGTGTAGCCGATGATCCGCCGCGGATCGAGGCCCGTCCGCTGCTGCAGGCGGGTGAGGAGCGCGTCGACCGGGTTGGTCAGCACCATCAGGATCCCGCCCCAGCCCGCCGCGGCGAGCGGGTCCACGATGCCGTCGAGGAGCGCGGCGTTCTCGGCGAGGAAGACCGACCGCGACGCGTTGAGCCGCAGCGGGACGGCGGCGCTCAGCACCACCACGTCGGCGTCGAGCGCGTCGTGCGGCTCGCCCCCGCGGACCGACCGTGCCCCGCCGAACGCGAGCACGTCCTGCAGGTCCATGACGTGGCTGGTGATCATGTTGGGCCGGGAGTCGACGAGTACGACGTCGTAGGGGGTGTCGGTGCGGAGGAGGTTGTAGGCGAGCGACGACCCGATGCCGCCTGCGCCGCCGACGATGACGATCTTCACGAGGTGGGCTCCGTCTCCTGGGTGGTGGAGCGGTCCGCCCGCCGGGGGAAGGCCGCTGCGCGGACCTCGTCGTAGGGGCGGCCCGCGACGCCGGGCCGGGAACGTCCGACGGCGCTGCCGACCACGGCCAGCAGGAACGCCGCGGGGACCGAGACCAGCGCGGGGATGGACAGGGGGAAGATCGCGTTTCCGGCACCGAGGACGTCCGGGCCGAGTGCCACGAGCACCAGCGAGATGAGCAGGCCGCCGATGATGGCCACCTCGGCTCCCAGCCGGTTGAACCCGCGCCAGTAGATGCTCAGCACGAGGACGGGCGTGAGAGTGCTGGCCGCGATCGCGAACGCGACGTTGGCGAGGAACGCGATGTTCAGGTTGCGGGCACCGAACGCGAGCAGGATCGCGACCACGGCGAGCGCCACGCCTGCCGCGCGGCCCATGAACAGCTGCTGCTTCGCGCTGACCGCACCCCGCTTGATCACATTGGTGTAGAGGTCGTGCGCCGCGGCCCCGGACGCCGCGATGGCGATGCCGCTGAGCACCGCGAGGATCGTCGCGATGACGACGCCGGCCAGTACGGCCAACAGCAGGTTGCCGCCCAGCACCTCCGCCAGCCGCGCGACGGCGAGGTTGCCGCCGGGGCTGTCGGCGACGATCTGCTCCCGTCCGACGATGTCGAGCGCGGCGTAGCCGAAGACCGGCAGCAGCAGGAAGAACACCGAGAAGATGATCATTCCGTAGAAGGCCGACGTCCGCGCCGCCCGCCCGTCCCGGGTGGTGAGGAAGCGCAGCATCACGTGCGGCAGCCCCATGATGCCCAGGCACAGGCCGATCATCAGGGACACGTTGTTCAGGGAGGTCGTCAGCGGCAGCGGGTGCGCGCTCACCACGTCGTTCCCGAACCGCTCGGCGGCGACCTGGAGCGGTCCCAACGGGTTCCAGTCGTAGTGGGCGACGACGAACAGGAGCAGGAGGAAGACGGTGGCGAGCAGCAGGACGGTCTTGAAGATCTGGATGTAGGTCGCGGCGACCATCCCACCCATCACCATGTACACCGTCATGAGCACGGCGAGCAGGACGACCGCCAGCTCGTAGGGCACCCCGAGCAGCAGCTGGGCCAGCACACCGGCGCCGACGAACTGGATCGTCATGTAGATGACGCTGGTGACGAGTGTCGTCGACGCGATCGCTCCGCGCAGCAGCCGGCCCTCGAACCGGAAGGCGACCACGTCGGCGAGGGTGAACCGGCCGAGGTTGCGCAACGGGACCGCCACCACGAGCAGCACCAGCAGGAACGCGGTCGGGATGCCGATCGCGAGGTAGAAACCGGCGAAGCCGGTCAGGGCGACCGCACCGGTGATGCCCAGCAGGGCCGCCGACGAGATCTGCTCGCCGGCCAGTGCCAGCCCGTTGCCCAGGCCCGACACACGACGACCGGCGACGTAGTGGTCGCCCGCGTCCGCCGTGCGGCGCGCCGCGAGGAACGCGAGGAGCAGCGTCACGGCGATGATCGAGCCGGCGACGGCGATGGAGGTGATGTTCACGGGGCGGTCTCCCCGGCGGTCTCCGCGCGGTTCTGCGCGCGGACGTACAGCCCTGCCGCGACCACGACGAGGACGAAGTCGAGGAAACCGATCACGTAGCCGATCCCGATCCCCCCGACGGTGCCGGCGAAGATCGGCGTGAACAGCATGAGTACGACCAGCACCAGCAGCAGGGCGAAGGCGATGGCGCCCGTCGTCAGACTGCGGCGGATCTGTGCGGAGACGACGGTGTCGTCAGGACCGTGGTGACGCATCGGTGCGTTCCTCTCGACGGACGGACGTTGTCCTTCGGTGCGAGCGGGGACGCTAGGTCGACCGGACCCGGCAGAGAATGGCACTGTCTCTGTATGCGAGACACCGGGCTGCTGCAGACCCTCGACCGGGGGCTGACGATCCTGGAGGTCCTGGCCCAGGCGCGGTATCCGCTGACTCTCGCCGACCTGTCGGCACGGCTGGGTGTCCACCGTTCCATCACCCACCGCCTGGTGCGGACGCTCCAGGCACACCACCTCGTCGCCCGTACGCCCGCCGGGTACGTGCTCGGCACGGGCACCACCGCACTGGGACGGGCCGCGCTGCCCGTGGTGCAGCAGGTCGCGAAGGGCGAGGTCTACCACCTCGCGCGCCGCACCGACCTGACCGCGTTCCTGGTCGTGCGCGACGGGCCGGACGTGGTCACCCTCATCTCGGTGGACACCAGCAGCGCCCGGCTGAACGTCGTCTACAGCCCGGGCGCGCGCCACCCCCTGGAGGTCGGCTCGCCGGGCCTGGCCGTGCTGGCCGGGGGAGAGGCGCGACCGGAGGAACGGCCCGAGGTCACCCGCGGCCGCGCCGCGGGCTACGTCGTGACGTTCGGCGAGGTCATCGAGCACCAGGGCAGCGTCGCCGCCCCCATCCGCTCCGCGCCCGGCAGAGCCATCGGTGCGCTGGCCCTCACCTTCGGCCACGAGCGTCCGGGCAGCCGGCAGATCGATGCGCTGCTCGACAGTGCCGCCGTGGTCTCCGCCCGCCTCGTCCAGGCGCAGCTGCGCGGCGCCGTCGTCCCGGACCTGGACGCGTCCGCTGAGCCGTCGGGAACGCCCTGACCGGGATCTCCGTGGAGGAGGGGGCCCGGGCGCGTGCCCCGGCACGACCGCCACCGTCGACGTGGGCCGGGCCCGGGCACCCGGTGGGAGCCGACCGAGCCCGCCCGGGGACCCCGGCCCCCGGGCGTCATCGACGCCGGGCCGGCGGTGACGTCACGGGGTGCCCCGGCACCGGGTGCCGGCGTGGGTGCAGCGGCGCCACCTCGCCCGGGCGGCGGGCCGGCGGTCAGGCGCCGGCCGGGACGGAGTCGAGGAAGTCACGCAGCGCGGCGACGACCGGTTCGGGTGCCTCGAAGAACGGGAAGTGCGCCCCGCCCCCGGCGCGGGTGAAGACCTTCGACACGGAACCGGGGATCCGGGAGGCCGTCCACTCCTGCGACGCCGGGTTCACGTGGCTGACGTCGCCCCCGATGACCAGCGTGGGGACGTCGATGCCGGGGCAGGAGGTCCCGCCAGTCCTGCATCACGTGGTCGACCAGCAGCCTCGCGCCGAAAGCCGCGGGCAGCTTGCAGTTCTCCGTGTACATCCACTCGAGGTCGTCCGCCGGGATGTCCTTGGTCAGTATCGAGGTGAGGAAGCTGCGGCGGACGGTCGCCTCGTCGGGGCCGAGCAGGCCGGCGGCGAACTGCTCGGCGCCGGCGAAGTCCACGATCGCGCCTGCTACGGCCCGCCTCGAGCATCGCGGGCAGGGTGTGCTTGCAGGTCAGGAACACGCCGCTGACGTTGAGCGCGAGCCCTCGGTCCCAGGCCTCCCGGCTGAGCGAGTCGACCCCGCCGAGGACGGTGACGCCCACGTTGTTGTGCAGGATCGCAGGGGTGCCGAGCGCCTCGGTGGCCGCCGCGACGGCTGTGATCACCGAGTCCTCGTCGGTGACGTCCGCGGTCAGCGCGATCGCCGTCCCGCCCTCCTCCGTGATCGCCGCCACGATGTCGGCGCCCGCGACGAGCTCCCCGGCGTGCACGTTCCCGTCCGGGTCGACCACGACACCGGCCGTCGCGCAGGACCGGCCCGCGGTCAGTAGAACCCGTCGCGGGTGGCGCCGAACCGGGCGCCCGAGGGCCGTCCGAGGCTCCGGCTCAGGCGTTCGGCCGTGGCCAGTACGTGCGGCAGGACGGTCTCGACCAGCCTCTCCGGTGAGCACCGGCCGACGCTGGTCGCGGACGCCAGCGCCGCGACGACCGCTCCCGTGTGGTCCCGCACCGGGACCGCCACGGCCATGAGGTCCGGGTCGAGCTCGCCGACGGCCAACGCCCAGCCCCGGGTCTGCACCTCCCGGAGGATCCCGCGCAACGCCTTCGGATCGGTGACGGTCCGCGGGGTGCAGGCCGGGGGACCCGCGGCGAGCACCCGGGCGATGGTCGGTTCCTCGGCCCAGGCCAGCAGGACCCGCCCCATCGCGGTCGCCGTGGCCGGGACCCGGGTGCCGGGGGAGACGTCGACCTGCAGGATCCGGCGTACCGGCACCCGGGCGACGTAGACGGCGTCCGTGCCGTCCAGCACGGTCAGCGAGGCGGACTCGTCGGTCTGTTCGGCCAGCTGCGTCAGGTAGGGGCGGGCGGCGTCGACGATCGAGTGCGTCGCGATGTACCGCTGTCCGACCGACAGCACGCGCGGCGTCAGCCGCCAGTGGCCGTGCGCCTGCTCGACGTAGCCGAGGTGCTCCAGGGTCAGCAGGATCCGCCGGACGGCGGGCCGGGACAGGCCGGTCGCCGCCGCCACGTCCGAGCTGGTCGGCCGGGGCCGGTCGGCGTCGAAGGCGAGCAGCACGGCGAAACCCCGCTCGATGCTCTGGATGCGGTCCCGAGCACCGGCACCGTCGGCCACGTCGGTCATTGGGACGGGATTCCTCTCAATTGATCGTGAGCCGGTCCGTGCGGGCGCCGCAGGGGCGTTGACCAGCGCGAACCCACTCGACACAGTGAGTGTGAACGCAAAGCGGTCAGTGTGTACGCAGAGCGTACAGGGAGGAGCGATCGATGGCGATCGACCCGCGAGAGCTGCGCCGGTGCCTCGGGCACTTCGCCACCGGCGTGACCGTCATCACCTGCCAGGGGGCCGACGGCACGCCGCACGGCGCGACGGTGAACGCCTTCACCGCGGTGTCGCTCGACCCGCCGCTGGTGCTGGTGTCGCTGGACCGGCGGTCGCGCCTGTGCGCCCTGGTCGAGCAGGAGCGGCGGCCGTTCACCGTGAACGTCCTCGCGTCGGGGCAGAAGGAGCTGGCGCTGCACTTCGCGGGCCGGCCGAACCAGGACGTCGCGTGGCTGCCCGACAGCGCGTGCGGTGCGCCGCGGCTCGACGGCGCCCTGGCGCACATCTCCTGCACCCCCTGGCAGGCCTACGACGGCGGTGACCACGTGCTCTACCTGGGCGAGGTCCAGGAGTTCCTGATCCACGACGGCGCCCCGTTGCTGTTCCACACCGGCCGCTTCCACCATCTGGGCGACGACCACGAGCCGGTCCTGTGGGGCGACTCGGCCGACGGCCCCGCGGGGCAGAGCTGGATCACCCCGGCCGCGGCCCGCTGACCACCCCCCGTCCATGACGCCGTGCGCACGCACGGCTCGACCCCCGAGCCCGAACGACAAAGGAGTCGATGATGACCCTGCAGCAGGATTCGGTCGCCACCCCCACCGACGCCGACGGCCGCGTCACCCGGCCGATGACCGGCGACGAGTACATCGAAAGTCTCAAGGACGACCGTGAGGTCTACCTCTACGGCGAGAAGGTCGCCGACGTGACCACCCATCCGGCGTTCCGCAACGCGGTACGGATGACCGCGCGGCTCTACGACGCGCTGCACGACCCGACCCGCGCCGAGAAGCTCACCGTCCCCACCGACACCGGCAGCTCCGGCGTCACCCACCCGTTCTTCCGGACCCCGCACTCGGTCGAGGACCTGCGCAAGGACCGCGAGGCGATCGCCGAGTGGGCCCGGATGACCTACGGCTTCATGGGGCGCAGCCCCGACTACAAGGCCGCGTTCCTCGGCACCCTGGGCGCGAACTCCGAGTTCTACGACCCCTACGCCGCCAATGCCCGGCGCTGGTACGAGGAGTCGCAGGAGAAGGTCCTCTACTGGAACCACGCGATCATCAACCCGCCGGTCGACCGGCACCGCCCGCCGGACGAGGTCTCCGACGTGTTCATGCACGTCGAGGAGGAGAACGACAACGGTGTCGTCGTCTCCGGGGCCAAGGTCGTCGCCACCGGTTCGGCGATCACCCACTTCAACTTCCTCGCCCACTACGGCCTGCCGATCAAGAAGCGCGAGTACTCCCTGGTCTGCACCGTGCCGATGGGCGCGCCCGGGATGAAGCTGATCTGTCGCCCGTCCTACGCCCAGCAGGCCTCGATGATGGGCACCCCGTTCGACTATCCGCTCTCCTCGCGGATGGACGAGAACGACACGATCTTCATCCTCGACAAGGTGCTCATCCCCTGGGAGAACGTGTTCATCTACGGCGACGCGGAGAAGGCGTCGACGTTCTTCCCCGGGTCCGGCTTCCTGCACCGCTTCACCTTCCACGGCGTCACCCGGCTCGCGGTCAAGCTCGACTTCATCGCCGGCCTGCTGATGAAGGGCCTGGAGGTCACCGGCTCGAAGGACTTCCGCGGCGTGCAGACCCGGGTCGGCGAGGTCATCGCCTGGCGCAACATGTTCTGGGCGCTGTCGGATGCGATGTGCGCCAACCCCGACGAGTGGGTGGGCGGGGCGAAGCTGCCCAAGCTCGACTACGGCCTGGCCTACCGCTGGTTCATGACCCTGGGCTACCCGCGGGTCAAGGAGATCATCATGCAGGACCTGGGCGCCTCGCTGATCTACCTGCCCAGCCACTCCGCGGACTTCCTCTCCCCGGAGGTCCGGCCCTACCTGGACAAGTACGTCCGCGGCTCGAACGGCTACGAGGCCGTCGACCGGGTCAAGCTCATGAAGCTGATCTGGGACTCGATCGGCTCGGAGTTCGGCGGGCGCCACGAGCTCTACGAGCGCAACTACTCCGGCAACCACGAGGGCGTGCGCGCCGAGCTCCTGTTCGCCGCCGAGGCGTCGGGCACCGCGTCGGCGATGAAGGGCTTCGCCGAGCAGTGTCTCGACGAGTACGACCTCAACGGCTGGACCGTGCCCGACCTGATCAACAACGACGACGTGCGGCTGTTCGGCCGCAGGGTCGCGGAGGGGGACGGGTCATGACCACCACCGACCAGGGCACCGCACCGTCGAGCGCCGAGCTCGCCGGGGCCAACGCCACCGAGTCCGCGCGCCTCGGTCTGTCCAGCACGCGGGAGACGCCCGGGACCGGCGCCGACGCCGACCGCGTCGCCGCCGTCGTGGGCGCCGCGCTGGAGGGCATCCGGGCGGCGATCCGCGACCACAAGGTCACCTACGCCGAGTTCGACGCGTTCAAGCGCTGGCTCATCGAGGTCTCCGACACCGGCGAGTGGCCGCTGTTCCTCGACGTCTACCTCGAGTTCGAGGTCGAGCGGGTGGCCGCCGAGTCCCGGCAGGGCTCCACCGGCACCATCCTCGGCCCGTTCTGGCTCGACGGCCAGGTCCGGCTGCAGTCCCCGGCGACCCTGCCGATGCGCGAGGACGAGCCCGGCACCCCGCTGGTCCTCGCCGGCCGTGTGACCGGCACCGACGGCACGCCGCTGCCCGGGGCGACGGTCGACATCTGGCACACCGACGACGAGGGCTGGTACTCCGGCTTCGCGGAGAAGCCCCCGGCCGGGAACCTGCGCGGCGTGGTCGCCTGCGACGAGCAGGGCCGGTTCGAGATCCACACCCGCAGGCCCGCCCCGTACACGATCCCCCTGGACGGCCCGACCGGGAAGCTCACCACGATCGCGGGATGGAGCCCGTGGAGACCGGCCCACCTGCACCTCCTGGTCTCCGCCCCCGGGCATCGCACGGTCACGACCCAGCTGTTCTTCACCGGTGACCCCTACCTGGACTCCGACGTCGCCTCGGCGACCAAGCCGGAGCTGGTACTCGACCCGCAGCCCACCGGCGACGGCGACGGGGTCCGCTCGGACCACGACTTCGTCCTCGAACCCGAGTAGTCCGAACGGGTGGGCGGGCCCCGGTACGGGGTCCGCCCCCACCCGTCGGCGCAACCGTGACGTGGAGGTCCCGGTCATGACCGCCGCCGCCCAGGCACCCGACCGCACCCCGAGCCGGCCCGTCGTCCCGCTGTGGTGGGGCGTCGACGCCGTCCCCGACTCCTTCGGCCCCTGCGTGGTGACCGTCGGTGTCTTCGACGGCGTCCACCGTGGCCACCGACGCCTCATCGACCACGCCCGAGCCGTCGGGCGGGCGCGGAGGCTCCCGGTCGTGCTGCTCACCTTCGACCCGCATCCGGCCCGCGTGCTCGGGATCGACCGCGACACCGCCGTGCTGACCACCGTGGACCGCCGCGCGGAGCTCGCGGCCGCCGCCGGCGTCGACGCGGTCTGCGTACTGCGCTTCACCGCCGGGCTGGCCGCCCGGCCCCCGGACGAGTTCGCCCGCGACGTCCTGGCCCGCGGGCTGGGGGCCGCGGCGGTCGTCGTCGGCGCGAACTTCACCTTCGGCGCCCGCGCCGCCGGCGACGTCACCACGTTGGCGACCCTGGGTACGGGGTTCGGCTTCACCACCCACGTGGTGCCGCTGCTGCGCGTGGTCGACGCCCCGTGCTCGTCCACCCACGCCCGGCTGTGCATCCGGTCGGGCCGGCTCGACGCCGCGGCGCGGGCCCTCGGCCGCCCGCACCGGGTCGACGGCGCGCGCCGCGGTGACCTCGTCGGTCCCGAGCCCGGGACGGCGCTCCCACCGCCCGGGCGCTACCACGGCCTCGTCGACGGCCGGGCGGCCGACGTCGAGGTGCTGCCCGACGGGCAGGTGCGGATCGTCGCGGCAGCGGGGGACCGGCCGTCACCGGACGGCCCGGTCTCGGTCGTCTTCGCCGGGAACGGCGGCGCGCTCCGATGACCACCGCGGAGCAGCGCCTCGCCCGGCTGGAGGCCATCGAGGAGATCCGGGCCCTCGACGCGCGCTACTGCCGGGCCCTCGACGACGGCGACTGGGACACCCTGGTCTCGCTGTTCACCGACGACGGCGAGTTCGTCGGCCTCCGCCACGCTCGGGGCCCGGTCGGTCTGCGCCGCTTCTTCGCCGGCCTGGCACGTGAGGGACTCACCTCGTTCTGGCACCACGTGTCCAACCTGGAGGTCGAGCTGGACGACGCCGTCGACGGCGAGCCCGCGGCGGCGCGTGTCCACTCGCTGCTGTGGCAGCCCTGTGTCCGCGACGGGGTGCCGCACGTGGCCGCCGGTCGCTACGACGACCGCGTCGTGCGCCTCGACGGTGAGTGGCGCTACCGGCGCAAACGCGTCTCGTTCGACTACTTCGCCCCACTCGCCGACGGGTGGGAGAAGGGCCTGTTCAGCGTCGACGACGCCGCCGCGACCTTCCGGACGGGCGCGCCCGAACCGGAGGTCGAGTTCGTCCACGCCCCGATCGACCTCGCGCACCGGATCGACGGCCGCGAGAGTGCCCCCGTCCTCGTGCTCGGACCGTCGCTGGGCACCGACCTGCACCTGTTCGACGAGCAGGTCGACGCCCTGGCCGACGACTTCCGCATCGTGCGCTACGACCTGCCCGGGCACGGTGCGAGCCCGGCACCCGCCGGGCCGTACACGATGGCCGGTCTCGCGCGCGACGTCGTCGCGCTGCTCGACCGGCTCGCCATCGGCCGCGCCCACTACGCGGGTCTCTCCATCGGCGGCGCCATCGGCCAGCAGATCGCCCTCGACCACCCCGGCCGTCTCGAGACCCTCACGGTGATCGCCTCGGCCGCACGTTTCGCCGAACCCTCCAGCTGGCCGGCGCGTGCGCAGGAGGCCCGGGCGAAAGGGACGGCCGCGATGATCACGAGCCGGCCCGGGGTCTGGTTCACCCACGACTTCGTGCGCACCCGCAACGAGGAGGCCGTCCGTCTGCTGCGGATGCTCGGGGCGACCGACCCGGAGGGCTACGCCGGATGCTGCGAGGCGATCGGCGCCTTCGACGTCCGGCGACGGCTGGCGGAGATCACCGTCCCGACACTCGTGATCGCCGGTGGCGCCGACCCGGCCACGCCGCCGGAGATGGCGAAGATCGTCGCCCACGGGGTGGCGGACGGGCGCTACGTCGTCATCGACGGGGCCGCGCACCTCACCAACGTGGAGGCGCCCGGGCGGGTCGCCGCGCTGGTGCGGAGCTTCGCCTCCGGCCTGCGCGGCGGCACCGCCCCGATACCGGGCGGAGGAGAGATTCGAGGAGGTCGGCGCGCGAGCCACTCCTGATCGTGGCGGGTACCGTCGCCGCGTGCTGCCGCTGGCCGCGTCCCCTCCGCACGACCAGGACCCGGTCCGTGATGCTCGGTCCGGAGGGGCCCGCCGTCGTCACGCGCTGGACGTCGTCCCACCGGAACGGCGGGGTCGGTAGGCCGGGGTCCGGGCGGTCAGGTCGCGGCGAGCCGGTCGGCCAGCTCCCGGCACACCTCGTCCAGGGTCTCCAGCCCGGCGGCCACCGCGGGCCGGTGCCATGCGCCGGCGCGGACCGCGGCGACCACCCGGCGGATCGGCACCGGCGGCGTGCCGATCCGGATGCGCCGGGTCTCGTGCCGGGCCGGGACGTCGGCCAGGCGGGGGACCAGCGCGACGCCGAACCCGCGGGAGACGAGCGCGGCGCCGGTGTCCCACTCGTCGGCGTGGTGGGCGATGTCGGGCGTGAACCCCGCGCCGGCGCAGGCCATCGTCACGAGCTGGTGGTAGGCCCGTCCCGGGTTGCTGCAGATCCACCGCTCCGCGGCCGTGTCGGCCAGCGCCACGTCCGCGCGTCCGACCAGCGGGTGGTCCGGGCCGACCAGCAGGTCCAGCGGCTCGTCGAACAGGGTCCGCTGGTCGAACGCCGGGTCGGTCACCGGCGGGAGGCTCGACGTCGCGACGACCACCACGATGTCGGAGTCACCCGCGGCGAGCAGGTCGAACGCCCGGGCCGGCTCGCACTCCCGCAGCTGCAGCTCCCACCCGGGGTGGGCGGTGCGCAGCCGTCCCAGCACCTCCGGCACGACGGCCGCCGCCGCGGTGGAGAACCCGCAGAACCGCAGCGCCCCGCCGGTGTCGCCGTCGCGGTGGGCCGCCAGGTCGGCCTGCGCCCGTTCCCACTGCGCCCGCAGCGTCTCGCCGTGCGTCAGCAGGGTCCGCGCCGCGGCGGTCAAGCGCACCCGTCGCCCGTCGGGTTCGAGCAGCGTCACCCCGAGCTCGCGGGCCAGCGCCTGCATCTGGTGCGAGGCGGACGACGGCGTCATCCGGCACACCTCGGCCGCCGCGGTCACCGTCCCGTGCCGGGCGATCGCGGCCAGCACCCCCAGTCTCCGGTCGATCATTCGCGGAACGTACAAGATTCCGGGTCCGATTCTGTGATGGACCTGAATGGTTTCCGGCGCCCACCCTGTCGTCGTCAGCACACCGCGGAGCGGCAGGAGCACGACGGATGGGTGCGTACCGCGCGATCGTCATCGGCCTCGGGGGGCTCGGCTCGGCCGCGCTGCACCGGCTCGCCACCGAGCTCGGGCCGGGGGTACTGGGCCTGGAGCAGTTCGCGCTCGGACACCACCGGGGCGCCTCCCAGGACCACTCGCGGATCATCCGGCTCGCCCAGCACCAGGACGCCTACGCCGCCCTGGCCGCACCCGCCTACCGGGCCTGGGCCGCCGTCGAGGAGGAGTCCGGTCAGCGGCTCGTCACCCGCACCGGCGGGCTGGTGATCGAGGACCGGGTCGCCCGCGCGGGCACCGCGACCGGCACCCGCAACATCGAGGGTTACACGGCGCTGTTCGACCGCCACGGCGTCGGCTACGAGCTGCTCGACGCCGACGCCCTCACCGGGCGCTGGCCCCAGTTCCGGACCTCCGGTGGTGAGCAGGCCCTCTACCAGGAGGAGTCCGGCATCGTCGACGCCGCGCGGGCGAACGCGGTGCACGTCGCGCTGGCCCGGGCGCACGGCGCCGAGGTCCGCCCGCACACCCCGGTCCGGTCGATCCGGGCCGACGGCGGCGGGGTCGCGGTCGTCACCGACGGGGGCACCCTGCACGCCGACCGCGTCGTGCTGGCCGCCGACGCCTGGACCAACCAGCTGCTCGCCGGGGTCGGGCTGCGGCTGCCGCTGACCGTGCTGCGCGAGCAGGTCACCTACTACGCGACCCCGCATCTGGCCGAGTTCTCGCCCGGCCGGTTCCCGGTGTTCATGTGGCACGGCGAGCACAACTTCTACGGCTTCCCGGTGTACGGCGAGGTCGCGACCAAGCTCGGCCAGCACATGGGCGGCGAGGAGACCACCGCCGACGGCCGCTCGTTCGACCCCGACCCGGTCCGCCGCGAGCGCTACGACGCCTTCCTCGCCCGGCACCTGCCGCGGTTCCGCGGTCCGGAGCTGTACTCGAGGACCTGTCTCTACACCGTCCCGCCGGACCAGGACTTCGTCCTCGACACCCTGCCCGGCACCCCGCAGGTCGTCGTCGCCATCGGGGCGGGGCACGCGTACAAGTTCGCCGCGCTGATCGGTGGGCTGCTCACCGACCTCGCTCTCGGGAAGGAGCCGGCGCATCCGGTCGACGCCTTCTCCGTCACCCGGCCCGCGCTGACCGACCCCGCCTTTCCGCGCAGCTTCCACACCTGAGCCCGTCCGTCCCGCGACGAGAGGAGACCCCCGTGAGCATCGACCTCCCGGTCACCCCGGGCCCGGCGCCCGCCCCCCACGACGCCCTGCCCGCCCGGCCGGTCGACCCCGCCACGTTCGGCGACGAGGCCACCTACCGGCACACCCGCCTCCCCGTGGACCAGGCGTCGACCCTGCTGCCCGACGCCTACACCTCACCGGAGTTCTTCGCCCTCGAACGGGAGCGGGTGTTCGCGACCGGCTGGGTCGCGGTCGGCCTCACCGCCGACGTCGACCGGCACGGCGCCTGCGTCGTCGTCGAGGTCGCCGGGCGGTCGGTGATCGTCACCCGCAACCGGCACGGCGAGCTGCGCGCCTTCCACAACGTCTGCCGCCACCGCGCCACCCGGCTGCTCGACGCCGGGGCCCGCGAGGTCGGCAGGCGCGGCCGCATCCGCTGCCCGTACCACAGCTGGACCTACGACACCGACGGCGCGTGCCTGGGCACCCCGCTGTTCGAGGGCTCCGACGTCCCGGCCGGGCAGGAGCCCGTGTTCGACACCTCGGTCGCCACCGGCTTCGACCGCGCCGACCAGGCGCTGCTCCCCGTCGCCGTCGACAGCTGGGGGTTCCTGCTGTTCGTCCACCTCGGCCGCGACCCGGGCCCGTTGCGCGAGCAGCTCGGTGACCTGCCCGCCCGGTTCGCCGGCCACCGGCTGGAGACCTGGTCGCCCCGCCGTCGCCGCCGCTACGACGTCGCGGCCAACTACAAGCTCGTCGGCGAGAACTTCATGGAGTACTACCACCTGCCCTGGGTGCACCCCGAGCTCAACCGGGTCTCGCGGTTCTCCGACCACTACCGCTGGCAGGGCCCCGGCATGTACACGGGCATGTGCACCACCCCGGTGTCGCGCAACACCGAGGCCGGCGGCTGGGACGGCCCGGCGCCGCTGAGCACGCTCGGCCCCGGCGACGCGGACAGCGGCCGCTTCGTCTGGCTGTTCCCGAGCTGCGCGCTGGTGGTCCTGCCCAACCACGCCTTCGTGCTGTTCAACCGCCCGGTGGCGGCCGGCCGGACGGAGGAGATCGCGGTGCTGCTCACCCACCCCGAGTTCGTCGACGACGAGGACGGCCGCGCGGGGCTCGACCAGCTCGAGGCGTTCTGGGACCTGGTCAACCGCCAGGACCTGGAGATCGTCGAGCGGGTCCAGTAGGGCCTGGTGGACCCGGCCTTCCGCGGCGGCCGGATGTGCTTCCGCTTCGAGGAGCCCGTCCACCGCTTCCAGAACATGGTCGTCGACCGGATGGTCGGCCTCGACCGGGTCCCGGCCGGCGACGACGTCACGGCGGTGCGGATGTTCCCGGACCCGGTGTGAGCGCACGCTGAGCCCCGCCCCGCCGCGCAGTTCGTCCGGGTGTCCGCGCCCTCCGGAGCCGGGGGTGGCAGCCCCGGCAGGCATCAGTGTCGCTTCTGCTCGACGATCTGCTTCGCCCAGGCGATCTCGAGCTTGCCCGTCGGGGTCCGGGGCAGCGTGTCGACCAGCACGACGGTCCGCGGGACCTTGTAGCCCGACAGAGACGTGCGGACCCATTCCTGCAGCTCGCCCTCGGACAACGAGTGGTCCTTCGACGTCGCCACGACCGCTGCCACCCGTTCGCCCCAGGACTCGTCCGGGGTGCCGACGACGACGGCGTCGGTCACGCCGGGGTGGGCCAGCAGGACGTTCTCCACCTCCTGCGGATGGACCTTCTCCCCACCGGTGTTGATCACGCCGGAACCGCGGCCGAGGAACGTGATCGAGCCGTCGGACTCGAGCTGGGCGAGGTCGCCGGGGATGGCGTAGCGGACACCGCCCACCGTGCGGAATGTGGTGTCGGTCCTGGCCCTGTCCTTGTAGTAGCCGAGCGGCATGGGGCCGCTGTAGGCGAGCATGCCGGTCTCCGGGTCGCCCGGCTCCAGGATCCGGTCGTCCGTCGTGATGACCGTGGTCGCCGGCACGGGGAGGAACCGGGAGGGGAGGTCGGCGACGGACGTGGTCACCGCGAAGGCGAACGGGCCGCCCTCGCTGGAGGCGATCGCGTCGGTGATCGTGATCCGGGCGCGCTCGTGCAGTGCCTGCTTGAGACGGTCACTCAGGGCGGTCCCGGAGCTGAGGACGGCGCGCAGTGAGGACAGGTCGTGCGGACTCCCGTCCTGCTCCGCCCGGACCAGCTCGTCGACGAGCGGCCGGCAGACCGCGTTGCCCGCGACGATGATCGTGCTCGCCCGCCGGGACGCGGCGAACTCCCAGACGTGGCGGGGGTCGAGCCGCCCGGGCTGCGCGGTGATCGCCCGGCCGCCGACGAGCAGCGCGCCGAGGGTGTTGAACAAGCCCGTCCCGTGCATGAGCGGGACCACGGGCATGACCGCCGGTGCGGCGTCGCCGTCGTGGGCCGTGACGGCGACCTCGACCGCCTCGTCGACCGAGCGCGGCAGGCCGGCCCGCCCGAGCGGTCGGAAGATCGGCACGGCGAGGCTGTGCAGCAGGTCCGAGTGCTGCCAGATGACGCCCTTGGGCGTGCCGGTGGTACCGCCCGTGTACATGAACAGCTGGTCCGAGCCGGGCCGCGGGGTGTGCGGCCGCGGATCCCAGGTGGTCAGGAGCCGCTCGTAGTCGGGCGCCCCGGGACCGGGTGTGTCCTCGGGGGCGTCCCCGACCCGGACCAGCAGCTTCAGCGTCAGGACGTTCGACGCCGCGTGCGTGACGTTGCCCGCCAGCTCGCCGCTGAAGACGAGCGCGGCGGCGTCCGCGTCGTCGAGCAGTGACGAGAGCTCGTCGGCGGTGTACCGGTAGTTGGCGTTGACCGGGATGGCGCCGAGCTTGAACGCCGCGAACACGGTCTCCAGGTACGGGGCGCCGTTGTAGAGGTAACAGGCCACCGTGTCGCCGGGGCCCACACCAGCCGCCTCGAGGGCCGCGGCGAGGCGGGCGGCGCGGTCGTCGAACTCGGCGTAGGTGAGGTCACGCCCGGGCTCGGAGAGGGCGACGGCGTGGGGGAGCCGGGCGGCGACGCCCTCGAAGACCGTGCCGAACGAGGCGTCCATGCGTCAGACCTCCCCGGGCTCGCCCGGGCCGTCCAGGCCGAACAGGCGGACCGCGTTCTCCTTGAGGATGAGCGGGCGCACCTCCTCCTTGATGTCGAGCTTCGCGAAGTCGGCGAGCCAGCGGTCGGGTGACAGCGCCGGGAAGTCGGAGCCGAACAGCACCTTCTTCCGGAGCAGCGAGTTCGCCTGCGCGACGAGCTGCGGCGGGAAGTACGTGGGGGACCAGCCGGACAGGTCGATGTAGACCTGCGGCTTGTGGCCCGCCACGGCCAGTGCCTCGTCCTGCCACGGCACCGACGGGTGCGCGATGATGATCGGCATGTCCGGGAAGTCGACCGCGACGTCGTCGAGGTGCATCGGGTTCGAGTACTTCAGACGGATACCGCCCCCGCCCCGCTGACCGGATCCCACCCCGGTCTGCCCGCTGTGGAACAGGGCCGGGAGCCCGGCCTCGGCGATGACCTCGTAGAGCGGGTACGCCGCCGGGTCGTTCGGGAAGAAGCCCTGGTCACTGGGGTGGAACTTGAAACCGCGCACGTGGTGCTCGTCGATCAACCTCCGCGCGATCCGCACCGCCTCGGCGCCGCGGCCCGGGTCGACACTGGCGAACGGAATGAGTGTGTCCGCGTACTCGGTCGCCTGCTCGGCGATCTCCTCGTTGGACACCCGGGGCCCCCGGCCGGTTCGGGTCACCGAGTCGACGGTGAACACGATCGCGGCCATCGAGCGCTCGCGGTAGTAGTCGGCGAGCTCGGGAACCGTCAGCTCGGGGATCGTCCCGAACGTGCCCGCCAGGGCGTCGGAGCCGGAGCCGGAACGCTCCTTCTCGGTGACGGACGCGAGGACGTGGGTGTGCACGTCGATCGCGGTCAGCCGGCTGGCGTCCATGCGGCGCTCCTCGGTGAGTCGTGCGGGTGTACCGGGCACACGTGGCCCGGCAGTTCACGTTAGGCAGGCCGCCGAGCGCGGGACCTCCGAGCGATGACCGATCGACGTCGGCCGGTCTGCCGTCCCGCCTCGCGACGGATGACGTAGTCCGCACACGACGGAAGCGGCCGGGGGACCCGTCATCGGCGGCATCCGCCTGCGCGGACCCCTCTCTAGCGTCGAGCGCAGTGCGCGGAGTCGGCGGTCCCGGGCCGCCGCCGCGCAGGACGACCGACACCCGCCGACAGCGCCTGGTCGGCGCACGAGGAGGACACATGCTCGACGGCAGGGTTGCCGTGGTCACCGGATCGGGTCGCGGCCTGGGCCGGTCCTACGCCCGGGCGCTCGCCGCCGCCGGTGCGTCCGTGGTGGTCAACGACCTCGACGGCGACGTCGCCGAGGAGACGGTGCGCACGATCCTCGAGGCGGGCGGGTCCGCCGTCGCCGAGGTCGGTGCCGTCGGCGGCGCCGAGACGGCGCAGAGACTGGTCGACCGGGCGGTCGGCGAGTTCGGCCGGCTCGACGTCATGGTCACGAACGCGGGCGCGCTGCGGGACAGGACGCTCAGGAACACCACCGACGACGACTTCGACCTCGTCGTGAACAGCCACCTGCGGGGGACGTTCACCTGCGGCCGGGCCGCGGCGGCGCGGTTCCGCGAACAGGGCGAGGGCGGGCGGCTGATCCTGGTCGGGTCCCCGGCAGGTCAGCGCGCCAGCTTCGGGCAGACCGCCTACTCGGCCTCCAAGGGGGCGATCGTCGCCATGATGCGCACGTGGGCCGCGGAGCACGCCAAGATCGGGGTCACCGTCAACGCGATCGTGCCGACCGCGCTGACCCGCATGGTCGCCACCATCCCGGGGCTCGGTGAGCTCGTCGACGCCGTCGACCGCGGCGAGCCGGTGCCGGAGAACGTCCGTCGCCGGGGCCTCGGCTCGCCCGACGACGTCGCACCGGTGATCGTCTACCTCGCGTCGGCCGCCTCGGCCGAGGTCACCGGGCAGGCCATCGCCGCAGGTGGCGACCGCATCGCCCTCTGGACCCACCCCACCGAGATCGCCGAACAGCTCCACGCGGGCGGCTGGTCACCCGAGGAGGTGGCGGAGGCCTTCGCCGGCCCGTTGAAGGGCGAGTTGCCCGACCACCTGCCTGCTCCGCTCGACCTCGGAGGGAACTGAGATGGCCCGCACCGCGCACGGCGTCGAGGGGGTGCGCGCGCTCCCGCTCGGCGAGGAGCTCGGCCGCAGCGACCTCCACGAGATCACCCAGGAGGCCGTCGACACGTTCGCCGACGCCACCGGCGACCACCAGTGGATCCACGTCGACCCGGAGCGCGCGAAGGACGGCCCCTTCGGCGGCACCATCGCCCACGGCTACCTCACGCTCTCGCTCGTGCCGCGGTTGCTGCCGGAGATCCTGGAGATCACCGGGTTCAGCCTGGTCGTGAACTACGGCTGCGAGAAGGTCCGGTTCCCGTCTCCGGTCCCGGTGGGCAGCACGGTCCGCGCGACCGCGGTGCTCGACGAGGTCACCGAGGTGAAGGGCGGCCTGCAGCTGGCCATCACCATGACGATCGGCGTCGAGGACGCGGCCAAGCCCGCCTGCGTGGTCACGTTCCTGACCCGTCAGCTGGTCTGAGGCACGTCCCCGGCACCGACTCCACGACGACGACGCGGGCTCCCGTGCGGAGCCGGCGTCGTGGGGACGATGGTCGGGGCCCCGCGGTCAGGACAGGTGTGACACCTCCGGCCGGGACTTGTGGCCCTCGTCGTCGCCGACCGCACCCTGGGCGCCCCGCGTGTCGCACTCGGTGCTGCCGGCGACGCCGAGCCTGATCACGACCGACTTCGACGCCGGCTGGTTGCTCTTCAGCGCGGTGGCGTCGAGCGGGACCAGCGGGTTCGTCTCCGGGTAGTACGCCGCCGCGGTGCCCCGCGGGACGTCGTAGGCGACCAGCCGGAAGCCGGGTGCGCACCGGACGTGCTCGTCGCCGTCCCAGCGCGTGATCAGGTCGACGTGGTCGCCCTCGGTGTACCCGAGCGCGGCGATGTCCTCGCGGTGGCAGAACACGACCCGCCGTCCGCCCTCGATGCCGCGGTAGCGGTCCGACAGGCCGTAGATGGTGGTGTTGAACTGGTCGTGGCTGCGCAGGGTCTGGAGCAGCAGGTGCCCGTCGGGAACCTCCAGTACCTCGATCGGGGACACCTCGAACTTGCCGCGGCCGGACGCGGTCTCGAAGGTCCGCGAGTCCCGCGGCGGGTGCGGCAGGACGAACCCGCCGGGGCGGCGGACGTTCACCTCGTAGCTCTCGCACCCGGTCACGACGCGGGAGATGTGGTCGCGGATGCGGCGGTAGTCCCCGCGCATCGCCGCCCAGTCGATGCCGTACCGGTCGCCCAGGGTGGCCTCGGCGATCCCGGTGATGATCGCGACCTCGGAACGCAGGTGCGGGCTCGCCGGCGGCAGCGGGCCGCGGGACGAGTGCACCGAGCACGTGGAGTCCTCGACCGAGACGAACTGCGGTCCGGACTCCTGGACGTCGCGCTCGGTCCGGCCCAGGGTGGGCAGGATCAGCGCGGTCCGGCCGCCGTGCAGGTGCGACCGGTTGATCTTCGTCGAGATCTGCACGGTCAGCCGGGTGCCGGTCAGCGCCGCGGTCGTGACGTCGGTGTCCGGTGCGGCCTGCAGGAAGTTGCCGCCGAGGCCGACGAAGACCTTCACCCGGCGGTCGCGCATGGCCCGGATGCTGTCGACGGTGTCGAAACCGTGTGCGCGGGGCGGGTCGAACGCGAACTCGGTCTGCAGGGAGTCGAGGAAGGAGTCCGGGACGCGTTCCCAGATGCCCATGGTGCGGTCGCCCTGGACGTTGGAGTGGCCGCGGACCGGGAACAGCCCGGCGCCCGGACGACCGATGTTGCCCTGGGCCAGGGCGACGTTGACGACCTCCTTGATCGTCGCGACGCCGTTGCGGTGCTGGGTGAGGCCCATCGCCCAGCAGAAGACGGTCTTGCGCGAGTCCCGCAACAGGGCCGCGGCCCGGGTGATGTCGGCCCAGGACAGCCCGGTGGACCGGGTGACGGCGTCGCGATCGATCGAGGCGACGTGCTCGCGCCAGGCGTCGAAGCCGGTGGTGTGGCGGTCGAGGAACTCGTGGTCGAGGGCGTCCCACTCGACGAGCAGCGAGCCGATGGCCTGGAACAGCGCCAGATCGCCGTTGACCCGGACCGGCAGGTGCAGGTCGGACATGTCGGTACCGCGCCCGAGCACCCCCTGGGGGGTCTGCGGGTTCTTGAACCGCATCAGCCCGGCCTCGCGCAGCGGGTTGATCGTGAGGATCGTGGCGCCGTTCTTCTTGGCGTGCTCGAGCTGGGTCAGCATCCGCGGGTGGTTGGTGCCCGGGTTCTGCCCGGCGATGACGATGACGTCCGCCTCGAGCAGGTCGGGCAGCGTCACGCTGGCCTTGCCGATCCCGATCGACTCCTGCAGGGCGATCGAGGTCGACTCGTGGCACATGTTCGAGCAGTCCGGCAGGTTGTTCGTCCCGAACGCCCTGGCGAAGAGCTGGTAGACGAACGCGGCCTCGTTGGACGCCCGCCCGGAGGTGTAGAAGGTGGCCTCGCCGGGGTCGTCCAGGCCGTTCAGCTCGTCGGCGACGAGCCGGAACGCGTCGTCCCAGCCGATCGGCTCGTAGTGCGTGCCGCCGGGGCGTCGCACCATGGGGTGGGTGATCCGGCCCTGCTGACCGAGCCAGTACTCCGACCGGTCGTCGAGCTCGGCGACGCTGTGGCGGGCGAAGAACTCCGGTGTCGCCCGCCGCGTCGTCGCCTCCTCGGCGATCGCCTTCGCCCCGTTCTCGCAGAACTCGGCGACCGAGCGGTGCCCTGGGTCGGGGTCCGGCCAGGCGCAGCTGGTGCAGTCGAAGCCCTCGGCCTGGTTCAGCTTCAGCAGCGTGCGGGCGGTGCGGGACGGACCCATCCGCTCCAGCGACCGCTTCATCGACACCGCGACGGCCGTCGCACCGACGGCGTGGTCCTCGGGCGACCTGACCTCCAGGTCGGCCTCCGAGTAGTCGTCGCTGTGTCCATCCATGGGGCAACCTCCACCGTCGACTGCTGGGTGCCGCCGTGCCGGCGCCACACCCGTTGTGGAGGCCCTACCCGGCCGGTGGGATCCCAATCGTCCGAGGGCCCGATCGTGACTGCGTCGACGAGGTCTGCCCGGGCCGCCCGGCCGCCACGGCGACCCGGGTCGTCGTTCCCGGCGCCATCGACGCGCGGGCGGTGTCCGGCCTCATGGGCACGCCGTGCGCGGCGCAGACGTGGGTCCCGACCTGCGGCGCGCGACCGGCGAGGTGTCGCTGAGCGGTGCGCTGCACGACGCCGACCGTGAGCGCGTCCCGGGCTGCGGCGACGATCCCGCATGTCCGGGCGCTGCCGGAGGGCTCGCCCGCCGAGGTGCCCGACCGCCTGCTCGAGCACGCCGAGCACGAGCGGATCGACGCCGTGTCCGTGGATCAGCCGCAGGCGGCGAGCACACCGGCTGCTGCCAGCGGTGCGGTGGCCTCGCCGACCGTCGCGAACCCGTCGCCGCGGGTGTCGCCGCGCAGGTGCCGGGCATGGATGCCCTCGGCGATGACGGCGACCTTGAGGTAGGCCAGGCCGCGGTGGAACGCCCAGTCCCGCGGCTCGCGCCCGGACGACGCGGCGTAGCGCTCCACGAGCTCGTCGGCACCCGGCATCCGGGGGCTGGTGGAGGCCGCGGCCCCGGCCAGGACCGGGGCGAACACGGGGTCGCCGTAGACGACGTGCAGGGCCAGGTCGGCCAGCGGGTCGCCGAGGGTGGCCATCTCCCAGTCGACCAGGGCGCGCACCACGGTGGGGTCGTCGCGGTCGAGGATGGCGTTGTCGATGCGGAAGTCCCCGTGCACGACGGCGTGGTCGCTCTCGGCCGGGCAGGTCGCCTCGAGCAGGCCGTGCAGGGTGTCGACGTCGGGCAGCTCGCGGGTGGCGACGCGCTGCCACTGGCCGTACCAGCGCTCGACCTGGCGGCGCAGGTACCCGGCGGGGCGGCCCAGCTCGGCCGGCGGACCGGTGGTGACGTCGACGGCGTGCAGCGCGGCGAGGGTGTCGACCAGGGAGAACGCGGTCGCCCGCACGCCTGCGTCGTCGAGGGCGGCGAGGTCGTCCTCGCTGCGCACCACGATCCCGTCGACGAACCCGGTGAGCGCGAACGGCACCCCGAGCACCGCGTCGTCGGCCAGCGCCACCGCCGGTGCCACCGGGACCCCGGACCCGGCGAGGGCGGCGACGACCCGGTACTCGCGGCCCATGTCGTGCGCGGACGGAGTCAGCGTGCCGAGCGGGGGGCGGCGCAGGATCCAGACGTGTTCGCCGTCGGTGACCCGGTAGGTGAGGTTGGACCGCCCGCCCGAGACGAGTTCGGCGGTGACCCCGCCGCGGTAGCCGTCGACGTGCCGGCGCAGGAAGGCGTCCAGCGCGGTCAGGTCCAGGCCGTCGGGGCTCATCGGGTGGCCCGCGCGACGGCGCGGCGGGCGATCGACCAGCGGTGGGTCTCCGAGGGGCCGTCGTAGATGCGGAACGGGCGCACCTCGCGCAGGAACCGGCCCAGCAGCACGTCCCCGGAGACGCCGCGGCCGCCGTTGAGCTGCAGGGCCCGGTCGACGACCCGCCACACGGCCTCCGCGGTGAAGGTCTTGGCGATCGAGGCCTCCATCCCGGCGGGGCGGCCCTGGTCGAGCTCCCAGCAGGCGTGCAGGATCAGCCCGCGCGCGGCGGCGATGTCGATCTCGTTGTCGGCGATCATCGCCTGCGCCATCCCGAGGTCGGCCAGCCGCGACCCGAACACCTGCCGCTCCGCCGCCCAGGCCACGGCGATGTCCTGGGCGCGGCGCGCGATGCCCAGCCAGCGCATGCAGTGGGTCAACCGGGCCGGGCCGAGACGGACCTGGGCGTAGCGGTAGCCCTCGTCGACCTCACCCAGCACGGCGTCGTCGGTGACGCGGCAGTCGGAGAACTCGACCTCCAGGTGCCCGCCGTAGAGCGACTCGTCCAGCGTCGGGATGTGGCGGCCGATCGTCATCCCGGGGTTGTCGGCGTCGACGAGGAACATCGTCGCACCACCACGGTCGCCGGGCACGCCGCTGGTGCGGGCCATGACGATGGCGAACGCGGCGCCGTCGGCGCCGGTGATGAACCACTTCCGGCCGTCGATCCGCCAGCCGCCGTCGACCCGGGTGGCCGTGGTGGACAGCGCGTCGGGGTCGGACCCGGCGCCGGGGGAGGGCTCGGTCATCGCGAAGCACGAGCGCACGTCCCCGGCGGCGAGCGGGGCGAGGTAGCGGACCTTCTGGTCCTCCGAGGCGATCCGATCGAGCAGGTGGATGTTGCCCTCGTCGGGGGCGGCGATGTTCAGCGCGATCGGGCCGAGCAGCGAGTAGCCGGCCTCGGTGAACACCGCGGCGCGGCCGCACATGTCCAGGCCGTGCCCGCCGAACTCGGGGGCGGCGTGCGGGGCGAACACGCCCGCGGCGCGGGCGGCGTCCTGCAGCCGGACCCGCTCCCCGTCCGACGGCAGGACGCCGCCGTGGGCCTCCTCGACCGGGACCACCACCTCCCGGACGAAGCGTGCCGTCCGCTCCGCGAGGTCCTGCACGTGCGCGTCCTGGGCGAGGTCGACCGCCATGTCTCCTCCATCGGCTAATGATTGTTAGCCATCTTGTAGCAGCATCGCGGCAGCCAAGGACAGCGTCGGGAGCCACATCTCACATCGCGGCTATAGACTGCTAGCCGTGCGGAGTGATCAGATCCGGTCGGCGGCGCTGGCGGAGTTCGCCCGCCGCGGCTACGAGGCGACGACGATGGCCGACATCGGAGCCGCCGTCGGGATCCGCGGGCCGAGCCTCTACAAGCACGTCCGCTCCAAGCAGGAGCTGCTCGCCTCGGTCATCGACGCCACCATGGACGCGCTGATCCGCGAGCACGACGCCGCGGTGGCCGGGATCGACGACCCGGTCGAACGGCTGCGCCGCGCCGTCGAGGCGCACGTGCGCTTCCACGCCCGGAACCGGGTGGAGGCCTTCGTCGGTAACCGGGAGCTGCGCAGCCTGACCGAACCGCACCGGTCGGAGATCCTCGCCAGGCGCGCCGACTACGAGCAGCGCTTCCGGCGGCTGATCGCCGACGGTGCCGACGCCGGGGTGTTCTCGGTCGCGTCGCCGCAGCTCGCGTCGTACGCGATCCTCGACCAGGGGATGGGCGTCGCGGTGTGGTTCCGCGACGATGCGGGCCCGGGGGAGAACGAGGTCGCCTGGCAGCTCGCGGAGTTCGCGCTGCGCCTCGTCGGGGCCGGGCCCGCCGCGCTCAGGCCCCGGTGAACCGCGGCCGCCGGCGCTCGGCCGGCGCCCGCGCGCTCCAGGATCGGCATCCGGGCGCCCGGCCCTGGACCGCGGGGTGGGGACACGGACCGTCGTCACCCGGGCCGGCGTGGTGTCCGCCGACGACGACCGGGTCACCGCCCTGCTCTACTTCACGCAGGAGGCCGCCCGCACCGGCGAGCCGCCGCGCACCACCGCGGGCCGCGCCGAGGTCACGGTCGAGCGGGTCGACGGCCGGTGGCTCGTGTCCGACCTGCGCAACTTCTAGGCGAGAAGGAGACGTGACCCCATGACGGGTGTCGAGGTGAAGGTCGAGGGGCTGACGAAGTCCTTCGGTCGGGCCAACATCTGGTCGGACGTGAGCCTGACGCTGCCCGCGGGTGAGGTGTCGGTGCTGCTCGGGCCGTCGGGTACGGGCAAGTCGGTGTTCCTGAAGTCCCTGATCGGGCTGCTCAAGCCGGAGCGGGGGTCGATCGTGATCGAGGGCGTCGACCTGTGCAAGTGCTCGGAGTCCGAGCTGTACGAGATCCGGAAGCTGTTCGGGGTGTTGTTCCAGGACGGTGCGTTGTTCGGGTCGATGAACCTGTTCGACAACATCGCGTTCCCGTTGCGGGAGCACACGCGTAAGTCGGAGTCGGCGATCCGCGACATCGTCATGGAGAAGATCGACATGGTCGGTCTGGTCGGTGCCGAGGGCAAGCTGCCGGGTGAGATCTCGGGTGGTATGCGTAAGCGGGCGGGGCTGGCGCGGGCGTTGGTGCTGGATCCGAAGATCATTCTTTTCGACGAGCCGGACTCGGGTCTGGACCCGGTGCGCACGGCGTATCTGAACCAGCTGATCATCGATCTGAACGCGATGACGGACTCGACGTTCCTGATCGTCACCCACGACATCAACTCGGCGCAGACGGTGCCGGACAACATCGGGCTGCTCTATCGCAAGCATCTGTCGATGTTCGGTCCGCGGGAGGTGTTGCTGACCTCCGACGAGCCGGTGGTGGCGCAGTTCCTGAACGGTCGTCGTGAGGGGCCGATCGGGATGTCGGAGGAGAAGGACGCCGCGCAGGCCGCCCGTGAGATGGAGGAGGCGAGTGGTGAGCTGGAGGGGCGTCCGGAGATGAAGCCGCAGCTCGTGGCGTCGACCGGGATGCCCGACCGGCAGGCGGTGCACCGCCGCCGTGAGCGGGTCCAGGCGATGCTGCACGAGCTGCCCGAGTCGGCCCAGGAGGCGATCCGGGAGCAGTACGCCGATGCCGACGCGGCGTCCACCGGCCCGTCGCGGGACGGGACGACCCGGCAGGAGGCGCGAGCGGGCGGCGACGACTGGCCCACCGACGTCCACCCGCGGGTCAGCGGCTGACGGAGGGGGTCCCGGTCCATCCCGCCGCGCGCTTCGACGGGACGACGCGCAGGGAGACCTGCCGGTGCGGGCTCAGCTCCCGGCGTCTCCCGAGGGCAGTGCCGGGTCCGCCTTGAGCGCGACCCCGGACAGCTTCAGCCGCCGCGCCTCGCTCATCAGCAGGGCGAGCGTGGTCGCGGCGGCGGCGTAGCCGGTGCCGTGCGGCGGTCGGACGTTGGAGATGCAGTTGCGCTCGGAGTCGCGGCGGCCGCGGTGGGCGTCGTAGGTGAAGTACAGCCCGAGCGAGTCGACCGAGCTCATCCCCGGCCGCTCCCCGACGAGCACGACGACGTGCCGCGCCCCGACCGCGGTCGCGATCTCGTCGCCGAGCGCGACCCGGGCCTGGGTGGCGACGACGACCGGCGCCACCCGCCACCCGTCGAGCCGGTCGAGGATCTCGGCCAGCATCCCCGGGGCGTGCTCGGCGACCGCGCGGGGCGAGAGCCCGTCGGCGACGACGAGCACCACGTCGTGCTCCCCGCGCGGCAGGTCGGCGCCGTCGGCGAGGCGGCGGCCCAGGTCGGGCCGGGTCAGGTACTCGGTGCGGTCGGCCGGGGCCCCGGCGGCGCGCAGCGTGTCCACCCCGAGCGCGGCGATCCGGTCGGTGAGCGCGTCGACGTCGAGCGGGGTGTGCACGGCGTCGCGGGCCGCGGCGTGCGCGGCGCGCAGCTCCAGCAGCCGCGCGGTCGGCAGTGCGTCCCCGGCCCGGCCGAGCGCCACCCGCGCCCGGGTGGAGGCCCGCAGCAGCTCCAGCGGGTCCGCCGCGCTCACCCCACACCTGCCGTGAGCGCCCGGACCGCGGACGGTGCGAGCTCCTTGAGCCGTCCGTCCGGTGCCAGCATGTCCATGGTGGACAGCCATCCCTCGAACTCGGGGGCGGGACGCAGGCCCAGCACCTGACGGGCGTAGAGCGCGTCGTGGAAGGACAGCGACTGGTAGTGGAGCATCACGTCGTCGCCGCCGGGCACGCAGATCACGAATGAGCAACCGGCCGCGCCGAGCAGGGTGAGCAGGGCGTCGGTGTCGTCGGCGTCGGCCTCGGCGTGGTTGGTGTAGCAGACGTCGACACCCATCGGGACACCCAGCAGCTTCCCGCACACGTGGTCCTCCAGCCCGGCACGGGTGATCTGCTTGCCGTCGTAGAGGTACTCCGGCCCGATGAACCCGACGACGGTGTTGACCAGAAGCGGGTCGAACGCCCGGCACACGGCGTAGGCGCGGGCTTCGAGGGTCTGCTGGTCGACGCCGTGGTGGGCGTCGGCGGACAGCGCGGAGCCCTGCCCGGTCTCGAAGTACATGCAGTTCGTGCCGACGGTGCCCCGGCCCAGTGACAGCGCCGCGTCGTGTGCCTCGCGCAGCATCGCCAGGGTCACCCCGAACCCGGTGTTCGCCGCCTCGGTGCCGGCGACGGACTGGAACACCAGGTCCACCGGGGCGCCGCGCTCCATGATCTCGATGGAGGTCGTGACGTGGGCGAGCACGCAGGACTGGGTGGGGATGTCGTAGCGGGTGCGCACCTCGTCGATCAGGTGCAGCAGGTCGGTGGTGCGCTGCGGCGAGTCCGTCGCCGGGTTGATGCCGATGACGGCGTCGCCGCAGCCGAGCAGCAGCCCGTCGACGATGGACGCGGTCACCCCGGACGGGTCGTCGGTGGGGTGGTTGGGCTGCAGCCGGGTCGCCATCGTGCCGGGCAGCCCGACCGTCGAGCGGAACGCGGTGACGACCGGGGTGCGCCGCGCGACGGCGATCAGGTCCTGCAACCGCATCAGCTTCGAGACGGCCGCGACCATCTCCGGGGTCAGGCCGGGGGCGAGCGAGGTGGTGTCGGTGGTGGGATCGAGCAGGTGCTCGCGGAAACCGCCGACGGTCATCGACGCGACGGGGGCGAACGCCGCGCGGTCGTGCGAGTCGAGGATCAGGCGGGTCACCTCGTCGTCCTCGTAGGGGACGACCTGCTCGGTCAGGAACGTCGCGAGCGGCAGGTCGGCGAGCACCGTCTGGGCGGCCACGCGCTCGGACTCCGAGCGGGCGGCGACACCGGCCAGCACGTCCCCGGAGCGTTCCGGGGTGGCGGCGGCCAGCAGCGCCCGCAGGTCCGCGAATTCGTGGGTGTGCCCCCCGACGGAGGCCCTGCGGGTCGTCACGTGAGCTCGGCCTCCGCCTGTGCCAGCGCCGCGAACTCCTCGTCGGGGGCCGCGGCGACCAGGTGGTGTCGGGAGTAGAGCGCGAAGTACAGCATGAACAGGGCGAAGGCGCCGAGGGTCGCGCCCGCCGCGACCGGGTCGACGAGGAACGTCGCGATGACGGCGAGCACGGCGACGACCAGCGCGAACCCGGTCGTGACGACGCCGCCGGGGGTCCGGTAGGGCCGCGGCATCTCCGGCGCGGTCCGGCGCAGCACGATGTGGCTGACCATCATCAGCACGTACGACAGCGCGGCCCCGAACACCGCCATGTTCAGCAGCACGTCCCCCTGCCCGGTCAGCGAGAGCAGGAACCCGATCGCGCCGGGGACGATCAGGGCGAGGGTGGGCGCCTTGCGGCTGTTGGTCACCGACAGCACCCGCGGCAGGTACCCGGCACGCGACAGCGCGAAGGTCTGGCGGGAGTAGGCGTAGATGATCGAGAAGAAGCTCGCGACGAGCCCGGCCAGACCGACGTAGTTGACGACGACCCCGGCGGTCGACCCGCCGAGCGCCTCGACGAGCGGGTTGCCCGACTCCGACAGCGTCTGCGCGCCGAGCGCGCCGGTCGCGAGGACCAGCACCAGCGCCCCGGTGACGAGCAGGACCAGCATCGCGGCGACGATCCCGCGGGGCACGTTGCGCTCGGGGTCGCGTGCCTCCTCCGCGGCCAGCGGGACGCCCTCCAGCGCGAGGAAGAACCAGATCGCGAACGGCACCGCCGACCAGATCCCCAGGTAGCCGAACGGCAGGAACGGTGACGCCCCGGCGGCCGCGGTCGGCGCGATGTCGACGAGGTTCGCGGCGTCGAACAGCGGCACGGCGGCGACGGCGAAGATCAGCAGCCCGAGCACGGCGATCGCGGTGATCACGAACATGACCTTGAGGGCCTCGCCGACCCCGGCGATGTGGATACCGATGAACACCAGGTAGGCGGCGAGGTAGACCCACCAGCCGTCGGTGATCCCGAACAGGCCGAGTGACTCGACGTAGGCGCCGATGAAGGTGGCGATCGCCGCGGGGGCGATGGCGTACTCGATGAGGATCGCGGTGCCGGTCGCGAACCCGCCCCACGGGCCCAGCGCGCGGCGAGCGAAGGTGTAGCCGCCGCCCGCGGCGGGCAGCGCCGAGGACAGCTCGGCCATGCCCAGCACCATCGCGAAGTACATGCCCGCGATGACGACACCGGCGATCAGCAGCCCGCCGAACCCGCCCTGGGCGAGGCCGAAGTTCCAGCCGGAGTAGTCGCCGGAGATGACGTAGCTGACGCCGAGCCCGGCGAGCAGGACCCAGCCCGCCGCCCCGGTCCGCAGCTGTCGTCGTTCCAGGTACTCCGACGGATCGTGGGCCATGGCGTCCTCCCGGGCACGTCCTCGCCGACGGAACCGTCGGTGTGGGGACAAGCTAGGGAGTGCGGGCCGGACCGGGGTAGGGCCGCGCGGGGTAACCGTGTGAAGAGTGTGTGTCCGCCGCGGGGTGCGGGGCGGTGCGGGGCGGTGGCGCCCGCACCGCCCCGCACCGGGGTGCTCAGTCCGCGAGCTTGCTGATCGCCTGCGCCCAGAGGAAGAACTTGTTGGTGCCCAGGTCACGGACGGTCGTGATGTTGAACGCCTCCTTGAGGAGCTTCGCGTCGCCCTCGGAGACGCCCTTCAGCGCGTCGACGGGGGCGTCGGCCAGCTCCTCGACGCCCTTGCCCTCGTACGCCTTGTCGAACTTGCCGGCGATGTCGCCCACGACTGCTCCTTCCCGATGCGGCCCGGGGCCGCGTCCTACGGATGTGCGTGGGCCAGCCTGGCAGTGATCGTTGCGGGACCGAACGACCGACACCCGTGACTCGGTGAACGGGCGAGCGGGCCGCCGAGCGTGACCCCGCGGCGGTCAGTTCCCGCCCTGGCCACCCCCGCCGGGCCCGCCGCCAGGACGGCCCGGCGTCGCCTCGACGGTGGCCTGCGGCAGCAGGACCTGCTGGCCGTCGTCGAGGCCGGACCGCACCTCGGTGAACTGGTCGCCCACCAGGCCGGGGACGAACTGCCGGGTCACCGCGGCGCCGTCGTCGCCGGGCACGTCGACGACCGAGCGGCCGCCCTCCTGCCGGACGGCGGTGTTCGGCACCCGCAGCACCCCGTTGCGGGCCTCGGTGCGCACGTCGGCCTGCGCGGTCTGGCCGTCGCGCAGCTGCGGGTCGGTGCGGTTCAGCACGACGGTCGCGTAGTAGCTCACGACGCCCGACAGCTGCGTCGCGGTCGGCGCGACGGCCACCACGGTCGCCGGCAGGCTCACCCCGGGCAACGCGTCGACGGTGACGTCGACGGTCTGGTTCGGCGCGACCCGCGCGGCGTCGCTCTCCTCGAACGGGACGACCAGCTGATAGGTCTGCAGGTCGTTGAGGGTGAGGAACGGCGCCCCGCCCGCCGCGGACGCGCCGCCACCGACGGCCCCCGCGCCGCCCGAGGCCGCCGAGGCCGACCCGACGGCCTGCGGGATCCGGGCGTCGGTGCCGGGGGCGAGCGCGGTCGCGGCGCTCGCGGCGGGCACGACGTCACCGACCGCGCCGTTGATCGCGGACACGGTGCCGGCGACCGGGGCGCGCAGCAGGGTGTCGTCGAGCGCGCGCTGGGCGTCGGCGAGGGTGTTGCGGGCGTCGGCGACCACGGCGTCCTGCACCGCGACGTCGGCAGGTGCGTCGTTGTTCGCCCCGGTGAGCTGCGAGCGGGCGTCGGACACCGCGCTCTCGGCGTTCGCGATCGAGACCCGGCCGGAGGCGGCGCCGGTGTCGCGGGTGCCCTCGGCCTGCGCCAGCGCCGTCTGCGAGGTGATGACCTGGCCCTTCGCCGTCGTCACGGCCTGCTCGTCGGTGGCGACGGCGGTGCAGGCCGGGTCGGTCGTCGCCGCGCCGAGGCCGGACCCGCCCGAGGTGCCGGACCCGCCGGACAGACCGCCGAGCAGCCCGCCGCCGGACGGGTCGGCGGTGGGCTCCGGGGTCGCGGACGCGGTGCTGCCGCCGGAGCGCTTGCAGGCCCGCCGGTCGGTCTCCAGCTTCTCCTGGGCCGCGGCGAGCTGCTTGCGGTCGAAGGCGAGCTGGACCCTCGCCCGCTCGACGGCGGTGTCGTTCGCCGCGTTCTGCGCCCCGACCTGGTCGCGGGTCGCGGCCAGTACCGACTCCGCCGAGGCCAGCGACGCCTGCGCGGCCTCGACGGTGTTCGCGCCGGTCAGCTTGCCCAGCGACGCCTGCTGCTGGTCCAGCCCCGCCTGCGCGGCGGCGACCTGGGACCGGGCCTCGGCGTCGTCGAGCCGGGCGAGCGGCTGCCCGGCGGCGACGGTCTCGCCGACCTCCACGAGCAGCTCGGTGACCCGGCCGCCGTCGGTGAACCCGAGGTTCTGCTGGGTGATCGACACCAGCGACCCCGACGCCGACACCCCGGTGGAGACCACACCCCGGTCGACGACGGCAGTCGGCGGCGGCTGGTCCCCTCCGGTGCAGGCCGTGAGGCCGACGAGTCCGGCGAGCAGCAGGCTGCCCGCGAGCCGCAGTCGGGTCATGAAGTGCTCCTCGGTGCTGTCGCGGGCGCTGTCACTGGTGCCGCAGGGCGTCGATGGGCCGCATCCGCGCGGCCCGGTTGGCGGGGAAACCGCCCGCGAGCAGCCCGATCAGCAGGCTCACCCCGAAGGCGAGCACCACCGATCCGGCCGACACCGTCGGGGCGGGGAAGTCGGGTACGAGGCGGGGCAGGACGATCCCGGCCAGCACGGACACACCGACGCCGACCAGGATCCCGATGACCCCGCCGATGCCGGTCAAGACCATCGCCTCGATGAGGAACTGCTGCAGGATCGCGCGGCGGCGCGCGCCGATGGCCTTGCGGATGCCGATCTCGCGGGTCCGCTCGGTCACCGTGACCAGCATGATGTTGGCGACGCCGATGCTCCCGACCAGCAGCGAGATGCCCGCGACCGCCGCGACGAAGATCGTCACGAAGCTCAGGACCTGCGAGGACTGGTCGAGCAGGCTCTGCAGCGCGGTGACGGTGTAGTCGCGGTCCTGCGGGTCGTCGATGCGGTGCCGGTCGTCGAGGACCGTCGTGACCTGCTCGACCGCCTGCGGCACCGCGTCGGTGGACACCGCGCGCACGGTGATCTGGTCGACGACGTCGCCGCCACCGGTCAGGTAGGCGCGTGCGGCGCCCAGCGGCATGACGGCGATGTCGTCCTGCTGGCCGTTGGCGGCGAGCACGCCGATCACCCGGAACGAGGTGCGGCCGATCCGCACCTCCGAGCCGAGCGCCTCGCCGGCGCGGCCGCCGAACAGCGTCGCCACCGGGTTGGGGCCGAGCACGACGACCTTCGCCCGGGTCGTGGCCTGGCGGTCGTCGAAGAACGACCCGACGACGAGCTCCCGGTTGGTGATGTCGAGGTAGTCGGCGTCGGCGCCGGTCACGCCGCTGCGGACGCTCCCGCCACCGGCCAGCTGCAGCTGCGCCGAGCCGGTCACCGTCGGGCTGACCGAGGCGACCGCGGGCGCGGAGGCCCGGTCCCGCAGGGCGCGGACGTCGGCGTCGGTGAGGTCGCGCGGCGTGCCGCTGCCGCTGATGCCACCGCGGTCCGGGGTGATCTGGATCTGGTTGGCGAGCGGGCCGAACGCGTCGGCGACGAAGCGCTGCAGACCGTTGCCGAAGGCGACCAGCACGATCACCGCGGCGACCCCGATGATGATCCCGAGCATCGTCAGCAGCGACCGCAGCGGCCCGGCCCGCAGGCCCCGTACCGCGATCCGCGCGGACTCCCAGATCGTCATCGGCGCTCGTCACCCACGATCCGGCCGTCGCGCAGGGTCACCACGCGCTTGGCGAACTCCGCGACCTCGGGCTCGTGGGTGATCAGCACGACGGTGCGGCCGCTCTCGTTCAGCTCCACGAACAGGTTCATGACGTCGGTGGTCGAGGCGGTGTCGAGGTTCCCCGTCGGCTCGTCGGCCAGGATCATCGAGGGGTCGGTGACCAGGGCACGGGCCACCGCGACGCGCTGCTGCTGGCCACCGGAGAGCTCGTTGGGCCGGTGGTCGCCGCGGTCGCCGAGCCCGACCCGCTCCAGCGCGCGCCGCGCCCGGCCCCGGCGGTCGCGCCCGCCGGCGTAGACCAGCGGCAGCTCCACGTTGGCCAGCGCCGAGGTGCGCGGCAGCAGGTTGAACGACTGGAAGACGAAACCGATCTTCTGCAGCCGGACGTCGGCGAGCCGGTTGTCCGACATCCGGCCGACGTCGATGCCGTCGAGCCGGTAGGCGCCGGAGCTCGGCACGTCGAGGCAGCCGAGGATGTTCATCATCGTGGACTTGCCCGAGCCGGAGGGGCCCATGATCGCGACGAGGTCGCCGTCGTCGACGTGCAGGTCCACGGCGTCGAGTGCGCGCAGCTCGAGGGCTCCGGTCCGGTAGACCTTGGAGACCCCCTCCAGCTCGATCACGATTCCGGAGATTACGCACGGGGCGGTTCCGGGAAATCGTCGGGTCGCCGTCGGGAATGGTGCGCAGAAATGTGGCGTCACCCGATCGGGTGGAAGGTTGCGCAGGGCCGTCACCTGCGGGTCGTCGATCAGTTAATGCGGAATCATTCCCATTCGACGGCCGAGAGCGGGGAGGTGTCCCCGAAACGGCGTCGCGAATTCGTGACCACCTCGTGACCGGTCCTGCCGCGGCTGCGGCCGGGCCCGTCCGGCTACGGTGCCGTGGACCGACGCCGGGAGGCCGCATGGGCGAGCGACGACACCTGCTGGAGGGGCTGGCCGGCCCGACCGTCGCGCTGGAGGCGGTGAACCGGGCGACCCACGAGTTCACCGGCAGGCAGGCCCGGCGGGCGGGGCTGCACCCGACCGACCTGTGGGCGTTGCGGCTGCTCGACGTGCACGGCTCGCTCGGGCCGACCGAGCTGGCCCGGCGGCTGGACCTGCGGCCGGCCTCGACCACCGCGCTGATCGACCGGCTCGAGGCGGCCGGCCACCTCGAGCGTGTCCCCGACCCGCACGACCGCCGCCGGGTCACCGTGCGCTCGCGGGAGGAGTCCTTCCGCGCGCGGCTCGCGCAGTGGGAGCCGGCCGTCCGGGCCCTCGACGACGTCGCCCGCCGCCTCTCCGCCGACGAGGGCGAGGTCGTCGAGCGCTACCTGCGCGCGGTCGTCGCCACGCTCGACGAGCTCGGCGCCGGGTAGTCCGGGAGCCGGAACGCGTCGACCGCGCCGGTCGGGGTGGCCCCGAGCAGCCCGGTCACCCGCTTCCCGACCGGGCTCGCGACGGCCCGGAACGCGGTGCGCAGCGTCCGGATCCCGGCCCGGGTCCGCGGGTTGGCCAGCGTCAGCGGCGGCAGCTTCTGCGCCTGCTCGGTCGCGGGCCTCAGCAGCTCCTCGTAGCGGTGTAGCGCACCCGCGGTGTCGCCGGGGCGGGAGGCCAGCTCCCCGGCCAGTACGTAGGCACCGATCAGGGCCAGGCTCGTGCCCCCGCCGCCCAGCGGCGACGGGCAGTACGCGGCGTCGCCGAGCAGTACCACCCGTCCCGAGCTCCAGCGCGGGGCCGTGACCTGCCCGACGGCGTCGAAGTACATCGGGGCCCCGCCCGGCCCGTCGCCGAGCTCCCGCATGATCCGCGGGGCGACCCAGCCCGCGTCGGCGAAGGTCCGCCGCAGGACGGTGCGGACGTCGGCGTCGCCGAGGGTCTCCAGGCCGCGCACCCCGGACAGGAAGGTCAGCATGGCGCGGGTGGTGCCCAGGTTGTCCGGGCGCAGGTGCACCCCGCGCGAGCCGGTCTCGTGGAACCAGTTCCACCAGGCGTCGTCGTCGGCGGTGCGGGGGATCGTCAGGTAGGCGCCGTACAGGCCGGTCTCGCGGACGGTGACGTCGTCGAACACCAGGTCGCGGGTGCGCGACCGCAGCCCCTCGGCGACCACGACGAGGTCGGCGGTGACCGTGGTGCCGTCGTCGAGGGCGACCCGGGCCGGGCCGTCGCCGGCGCCCCGGTCCTCGACGCCGGTGATCCGGGTGCCGAACCGGAACGCCGTGGACCCCGGCGCGGCCCCGATCAGCACCCGGGCCAGCTCGCCGCGCAGGATCTCCAGCTCGGCGGTCGGACCGTCGGTCGACCCGGTCGGGTCCATCGGGATCTCGGCGACCGGGCGCCCGTCGTCGCCGATCACGCGGAAGCCGACCTCGCGGGTGCCGGCGGCCCGCACGGCGTCCTCCAGGCCCATCCGGCGCAGGACCTCACGGGCGGTGCCACGGACGTCGATGTTGTGCCCCTCGTCGCGCTGCCGCGGCGCGCGCTCCAGGACGGTCGTCCGCCAGCCGTACGCGGCCAGGCGCAGGGCGAGCGCGGAGCCGGCGATGCCGGCGCCGGAGATGAGGGCGTGCCGGGAGGAGGCCATGGTAGTTAGATGACCGAACTATCCGGTCGGCTAAACCTGCGCGACGATCTCGTCGGCCACCCAGCGGGCGGCACCCTGCGGGAACGGGGCGGGCAGCCCCAGGACCACGTGCCCGAAGCCCGCGCCGACGGCGGCGGACACCCGCTCGCGGGCGTCCGTCGGGTCGTCGTAGGAGACGCCCAGGTGGATCGACCGGGTGATCTCCGCCGGGTCCCGGTCGATGTCGGCGCACAGCTCGTCGAGCAGCGCGCTGCGGGCGACGGCGTCGTCGAGGTCGCCGCCGGGGATGTTCCAGACGTCGGCGTGCCGGGCCGCGATCCGCAGCGTCGCCCTGGCCCGTCCGCCGATCACGATCGGCGGGTGGGCCTGCACCGGCTTCGGGCTGCCGAACGCGCCGGTGAGCCGCACCTGCTCGCCGGCGACGTCGAACGGCTCGGTCTCGGTCCACAGCCGCCGGATCACCGTGCAGGCCTCGTCGAGCGCGGTGACGGCGTCGGCGGTGGCGGCGAAGGGCAGGCCGTGCGCCTCGTACTCGCGGCGGGCGAGCGGGTGGTCCGGGCGGGACCCGACGCCGATGCCCAGGTCGAGCCGTCCGCCGGAGACGACGTCGACCGTCGTCGCGATCTTGGCCAGCACCGCGGGCGGGCGGAACCGGTTGCTGGTGACCAGCAGACCCAGACGCAGCCGTCGGGTCCGAGCGGCCAGCGCGGACAGGGTGGTCCAGCCGTCGAGGGCCGGCCCCAGCGGGTCGCCGCCGATCGGCATGAGGTGGTCGAACAGCCAGGCGTGCTCGATGCCGGGCAGCTCGTCGGCCTCCAGCCAGACGCGCAGCAGGTCGTCGTAGGTGGTCTGCATCTGGGCGGTCATGATGCCGATGGACGCTCGGGACACGGGAACTCCTGTGCGGGACGACGGCGGACGATGAAACGGAACAATGTTCCGAGTACGATACGGAACAGTGTTCCGGTCAGCAAGGGAGTGTGCGGTGGGTGTGCAGCGGGAACCGGTCCGGTCCGACGCCCGGCGCAGTCGTGCCGCCCTGCTCGAGGCCGCCGCGGCCGAGTTCGTGACCGCGGGCGTCGACGCGCCGGTCCGGGCGATCGCCGCCCGCGCGGGGGTCGGCGTGGGGACGGTCTACCGGCACTTCCCGACCCGGCCCGACCTGGTCGTCGCCGTCTACCGGCACCAGGTCGAGGGGTGTGCGGCGGCGGCACGGACCTGCCTGGACGCCGGTCCGACGCCGTTCGACGCCCTCACGGCCTGGGTCGGGGAGTTCGTCGACCTGCTCGTCACCAAGCACGGGCTGGTCGCGATGCTCGTCCACGACGACGGCCGCTCCGCCGCGCTGCACGAGCTGTTCCTGGAGCGCCTGCTGCCGGCGGGGGAGGAGATCGTCCGGGCGGCGCGGGAGGCTGGGCAGCTGCCGTCCGACGTCACCGCCTACGAGGTGCTGCGGGGGATCGGCAACCTGTGCTTCGGCGCCGAGGCCGACTCCGCCTACGACGCCCGCCGCGCCGTCGGCTTCTTCCTCGCGGGCCTCCGGGTTGCGTAACCGGAACAGCGTTCCTATATTTCCGGAGGAGGCTCCGTTTCGAGCTCTCCACTCCGTCTCCCGAAGGAGCGCACCATCGTGGACTCCACGATCTCCCTCACCGTCGACGGCCGTCGCCACGAGCTGACGGTCGACACCCGGACCACCGTCCTCGACGCGCTGCGTGACCGGCTCGGCGTGACCAGCGCCAAGAAGGGCTGCGACCACGGCCAGTGCGGTGCGTGCACCGTCCTGCTGGCCGCACCCGGTGAACAGGGGCCGGGCCGCCGCGTGCTGTCCTGCCTCTCGCTCGCCGTCGCCCACGACGACGCCGCAGTCACCACCGCCGACGGCCTCGGCACCGGTGCGGACCTGCACCCGCTCGCCGAGGCCTTCGTCGCGCACGACGCCTACCAGTGCGGCTACTGCACCCCCGGCCAGATCTGCTCGGCCGTCGGGATGCTGGACGAGGCACGCGCCGGGCACCCCAGCGCGGTCACCGCCGACCTGTCCGGCGACGGACCGGCCGTGCTGGACCGCGCCGAGATCGCCGAGCGCCTGTCCGGGAACCTGTGCCGCTGCGCCGCCTACTCCGGCATCGTCGACGCCGTCGGTGCCGTGGGCACCGGGACGGGGGCGTCGCGGTGAAGCCGTTCGCCTACACCCGTCCCGGCGACGCCGCGGCGGCGGTCGCGGTCGTCTCCGCCGACCCGTCCGCCGCCTACCTGGCCGGCGGGACCAACCTCGTCGACCACCTCAAGCTGGGCCTGGTCGAGCCGGGCACGCTCGTCGACGTCACCGGCCTGCTGCCCACCGGGATCACCCCGACCCCCGACGGCGGCCTGTCCATCGGCGCGGGCGCCCGCAACACCGACGTCGCCGTGGACCCGCGGGTCCGGCGCGACTACCCGGCACTGTCCGCGGCGCTGCTCGCCGGGGCCTCGGGGCAGCTGCGCAACATGGCGACGACGGGCGGGAACCTGCTGCAGCGCACCCGCTGCTCCTACTTCGCCGACCTCACCGCGCCCTGCACCAAGCGCGACCCCGGGCAGGGCTGCTCCGCGCAGCACGGCTGGGCCCGCCACCACGCGATCCTCGGCGCACCCGAGGGCGGCTGCATCGCGACCCACCCGTCGGACATGGCGGTCGCGCTGGCCGCGTTCGACGCCCGCGTGCACGTCCTCGGCCCGGACGGGGAGCGCACCGTCGCCGCCACCGAGCTGCACCGGCTGCCCGGCGACGACCCGGGCCGCGACACCGTGCTGGAGCACGGGGAGCTGATCACCTCGGTCGAGCTGCCCGCGCTGCCGGTCGCCGCGCACTCCACCTACCGCAAGGTCCGCGACCGCGCCTCGTACGCGTTCGCGCTGGTGTCGGTCGCCGCGGCCCTCGACGTCGCCGACGACGGCACCGTCCGCGACGTGCGGATCGCCCTCGGCGGGGTCGCGCACCGGCCGTGGCGGGCGCGCCGCGCCGAGCAGGCGCTGCTCGGCGGGCCCGCCACCGACGAGGCGTTCCGCGCCGCCGCGACGGCCGAGACCGCCGATGCCCGCGCCGTCGACACCGCCGTCGGCGGCAACGCCTTCAAGATCCCGCTGGTGGCCGGCACGGTCACCGCCACCCTGCGCGGCCTCGCCGCGCACCGGACGGAGGCCGCATGACCAGCACCGTCACCCCCGGCACCACGACCGACGGCGCCGCGGGCACCTCGCACACCCGGATCGAGGGCCCCGCCAAGGTCACCGGCAACGCCGTCTACGCCTACGAGCAGGACGCGGTCGACCCGCTGCACCTGCGCGGCGTCGGCGCGACGGTCGCCCGCGGGCGGGTCCGCGCCGTCGACACCACCGCCGCGGCCGCGGTCCCCGGGGTGGTCGCGGTGCTCACCCCGGACACCGCGCCCCGGATCGACGGCAGCGCCACCCCCGAACAGACGGTGCTGCAGTCCGGCGAGGTGCACCACCGCGGCCAGTACGTGGCCGCCGTGCTCGCGGAGACCGCCGAGGCGGCCCGGGAGGCGGCGGACCTGGTCGTCGTCACCTACGACGCCGAGCCGGCCACCACCGCGTTCGACCCGGCCTCGCCGGAGGCCTACACCCCCGAGGTCGTCGTCGCGTTCCCGCCGGACGCCACCACCGGCGACCCGGACGCCGCGTTCGCCGCGGCCCCGGTGCAGGTCGACGCCACCTACCGGACGCCGATCGAGTACCACCACCCGATGGAGCCGCACAGCACCGTCGCCCGCTGGGACGGCGACCACCTCACGCTGTTCGAGGCCTCGCAGGCGGTGTGGTCGGCCCGGCGCGAGCTCGCGCAGATGTTCGGCATCGGCGACGACGACGTCACCGTCGTCTCACCGCACGTCGGCGGCGGGTTCGGTACCAAGGGCACGCTGCACGGCGGGTCGGTGCTGGCCGTCGTCGCCGCCCGGGCGGTCCCCGGACGGTCGGTCAAGCTGGCGCTGACCCGCCGCGAGATGACCGACCTGACCGGCTACCGCCCGGCGACCGTGCAGCGGGTCCGGCTCGGTGCCGGGACCGACGGGCGGCTGCACTCCCTCGCCCACGACGTCGTCGAGTCCGGCGCGCGGATGGCCGAGTTCGGCGAGCCGACCGCAGTGATCAGCAGGCACCTCTACGCGTCGCCGCACCGGCGGACCTCGCACCGGGTCGTGCCGCTGGACCTGTCCACGCCGACGTACATGCGCGCACCCGGCGAGGCGCCCGGCAGCTTCGGCGCGGAGTCCGCGCTGGACGAGCTCGCCGTCGCGCTCGGGATCGACCCGGTCGAGCTGCGGATCCGCAACGAGCCCGACGTCGACCCCGACACCGGCAGGCCGTTCTCCAGCCGCAACCTCGTGGCCTGCCTGCGGCGCGGCGCCGAGCGGTTCGGCTGGGCCGACCGGGACCCGCGCCCGCGCACCCGGCTCGTCGACGGCTGGTGGCACGGCACCGGCGTCGCCGCCGCGTTCTTCCCGACCTTCGCGATGCCCGGCTCCGCCGCCGCGATCCGGTACTCCGACGGCGGTGCCGGTGCGCCGGGCCGCTACCGGGTGGACATCGCCGCGGCCGACATCGGGCAGGGCGCCCGCACGGTGCTCACCCAGATCGCGGCCGAGGCGCTCGGGGTGCCGCCCGCGCAGGTCGACCTGAACCTCGGCGACACCGGGCTGCCGCACGCGACCATGGCCGGTGGGTCGGCGGGTACCGCGTCCTGGGCGACGGCGATCGTCGAGGCCGCCGACCGGTTCCGCGACAAGTGGGGCACCGACCCCGAGGACGCGGCGGAGGCCGACGGCGTCGCCGGGCACAACCCGGCGATGGCCGAGTACGCGATGGGTGCGCACGGGGCGCACTTCGTCGAGGTCGCGGTGCACGCCGACACCGGCGAGATCCGGGTGCCGCGGATGCTGGGGGTGTTCGCCGCGGGCCGCATCCTCAACCCGCTGACCGCGCGCTCGCAGTTCCTCGGCGGGATGGTGTGGGGGCTGTCGATGGCGCTGCACGAGGAGGGCGTCGTCGACCCGGCCCGCGGGCACGTCGTCAACCACGACCTCGCCGGCTACCACGTGGCGGCGAACGCCGACGTCGGCGACATCGACGCCGAGTGGGTCGACGAGGACGACCCGCACGTCAACCCGGTGGGCGCCAAGGGGATCGGGGAGATCGGGATCGTCGGGGTGGCCGCGGCCGTCGCGAACGCCGCCCACCACGCCACCGGCGTGCGGGTCCGGTCGCTGCCGATCACCTTGGAGCACTTCCTGGGGGCCTGAGCGCGAGCGCCAGGACCCGCTCGGCCCGCTCGGCGAGCTGCTGCGGGTCCTGGGCCGCCGTCGCCGCCCGCAGGGCCCGCGTGTCGAGGCCGTCGGGCACACCGAGGGTGTACCAGCGCTCCAGCAGGTCCACGGTCATCTCGGGGTGGAACTGCACGCCCACGCTGCGACCGGCCACGAACGCCTCGTGTCCGGCCCCGCCGGCGGCGAGCAGTTCCGCCCCGGTCGGTGCGACGAGCTGCTCGGCGTTCCAGCAGAACCACGGCCCGGCCGGGAGGCGGCCATCGGCCGGGTCGACCGTGTGCCATCCGATCCGGGCGGCCGGCAGCGTCGTCCGGGAGCCGCCGAGCGCCTCGGCGAGGAGCTGGGCGCCGAAGCAGATCGCCAGCACCGGCACACCGGCGTCGTGCGCCCGGCGCAGGAACGCGACCTCACGGACCGCCCACCCCGCGATCCGCTCCCTCGGCCACGGCGCGCCGAGGGTGACCACCAGGCCGGCCCCCGTCGGATCGGGGAACCCGGCGTCGACGTCCGGGGTGTCGTACCGGTCCGCGGGCACCACCGTCGTCCACTCCGGACGGATCCCGCGTCGTTCCAGGGCCGGTCCCAGCGCCCCGAGGCCGGCGACGTGGTCGTGGCCGATCACGATGGCGCGCACCCGGCACACCCTGCCACCGTCCGGGTTTGTGCCGCGTGGCCGTGGGTAGTACTCCTGCGGCCCGCGCCCGTGTGCGCACGGCGCCACCCCGGACTCCACCGCGTTCCCCGCGGCCGTCGGGTGGTCAGGGCTCCTCCGCGGTCGAACAGCCGGCCCCGCTTCCCGCATCACCTGCACGACCGACGGAGCCGTCGTTGATCCCGCACCACCCGAACTCCCCGGCCTCCCCGTTCACCGAGGGGCTGCGCCACCGCATGCGACTGGCGTGGCGGGCCGGCGCCGCAGCCGGCGCGGCCTGGTACCTCGCCACCCTCGTCCCCGGTGTGCTCGGCCAGTACCCCTACTACGCACCGCTCGGTGCCCTGCTCGTCTGCTACCCGACCGTCTTCGACTCGCTGCGCCAGAGCCTGCACGCCGTGCTCGCCACCGGGCTCGGTGTCGGTCTCGGCGCCGCCGCCCTGCACCTGGGCGGCGCGCAGTGGTGGGCGGTGGCCGCGGCTGTGCTGGCCGGGATCGCGGCGGGTGCCGCCCCCGTGCTGGCCACCGCCCGGGACCTGATCCCGACCGCGGCGTTGTTCACCATCCTCATCGGCGCCACCGACCCGTCCGGGTTCATGGCCGGCTACCTGGGGCAGACCCTGCTGGGGGTGCTCGTGGGGGTCGCGGTCACCCTGGTCCTGCCGCCCCCGCCGCAGAACGCCCGCGCGCACCGCGTGGTGGCGCGGCTGCGTGACGGCATCGCCGACCACCTGCAGGAGATGGCCGAGGTCCTGGCCGAGCAGTGGCCGCCGGAGCGCGAGGAGTGGACACGCCACCGCCACCACTTCGAGCCTCTGATCGATGCGACCCGGGAGGCGGTCCGTTCCGCCGACGCCGGCCGGCGGGCCAACCTGCGGGCACGTGCCTACCGGGCCCGCGGCCAGCAGCTCTACGAGGCCGCGCAGACCCTGGAACAGCTCGCGGTGCTCGTCCGCGACATCAGCACGGTCCTGGCCCAGACGGCGTGGGCCGAGCGCACCGTGCTCGTCCTCGACCCCGCGCTGCGCACCCCGGTCGCGGAGGCGATGGGCGACCTGGCCACCGCGATCCGGTCGGCGGAGCTCGCGCACCTGACCCGCGGCCCCGCACCCGCCGGGCTCGACGGGCACCGCCACCACCTGGCCGCCGCCCGGGACGCGCTGGACCGGGTCACCGACCGGCTCGACTCCCAGCGCGCGGGCTGGGAGGACAGCCTCGCCGCGTCGGGGATCGTGCTGCACCTGCGGCGTTGCCTGGACCACGTGCACGCCGGACCGGCCGACCGCAGCCCGGATCTGCATCCGGCGGAGCGGTGACGTGTGGCCGGCCGCCGACGGGGTACGTCAGGACCATGTCGGCGCTCGTACCCGGGGCGTACGCCGGCCCAGGTCCTGTCGGTTGAGATCCTGCAGCCGGCGGGGCCGCCCCCAACACCACTCCGATCACCGCGCACGCACGACGAGCGCCGACGACCTGTCGGAGGGCGTCGTCGGAGTTCCGCACCGACGACGCCGAGCAGGGGTCAGTCCGCCAGCGGGCGGAACCGGCGCAGCCGCAGGCTGTTGAGCACCACGCACACCGAGCTGAACGCCATCGCCGCTCCCGCGATCATCGGGTTGAGCAACCCGAACGCGGCCAGCGGGATCGCGGCCGTGTTGTAGGCGAACGCCCAGAACAGGTTGCCCCGGATCGTGCCCAGGGTGCGCCGGGAGAGCCGGACGGCGTCGGCCGCGGCCCGCAGGTCACCCCGGACCAGGGTGATGTCCGACGCCTCGATCGCCACGTCGGTGCCGGTGCCCATGGCCAGGCCCAGGTCGGCCCGGGCGAGCGCGGCCGCGTCGTTCACCCCGTCGCCGACCATCGCGACGACCCGGCCCTGCTCCTGGAGCCGCTCCACCACGGCGAGCTTGTCCGCGGGCAGCACGTCGGCGAGGACGGTGTCCGGGCCGGGCTCGATGCCGACCTCACGGGCCACGGTCTCGGCGACGGCCCGGTTGTCCCCGGTGAGCAGCACCGGGCGCAGCCCGAGCCTGCGGAACTCCGCGATCGCCTCGGCCGACGTCGGCTTCACGGTGTCGGCGACGACGAACACGGCACGGGCGGCCCCGTCCCACGCGACGGCGACCGTCGTACGGCCCCGCGCGGCCTCGTCCGCGGCGACCGCGGCGAGGTCGTCGGGCAGCGGGACCGACCACTGCTCCAGCAGCCGCGGACGGCCGACGAGCACGGCGTGGCCGTCGACGACGCCCTGCACACCGAGGCCCTCGTGGTTGGTGAAGTCCGTGACGGCGGGCAGGTCACCGACCCGCTCGGTCGCCGCACCGGCGATCGCGGCGGCCACCGGGTGCTCCGAGGCGCTCTCGAGGGCCCCGGCGAGGCGCAGCACGGTCGCCTCGTCGGTGCCGTCGGCGGTGTGCACGCCGGTCAGCGCCATGGTCCCGGTGGTGACGGTGCCGGTCTTGTCGAGCACGACGGTGTCGACCCGCCGGGTGGACTCCAGGATCTCCGGGCCCTTGATCAGGATGCCGGTCTGGGCGCCGCGCCCGGTGCCGACCAGCAGCGCGGTCGGCGTGGCCAGCCCGAGCGCGCAGGGGCAGGCGATGATCAGTACGGCGACGGCGGCGGTGAACGCCGTCGAGGCGAGTGCGCCGGTGAGGATCCAGACCAGCAGTGTCGCGGCGGCGATCACGGCGACGACGGGCACGAACACCGCGGAGATCCGGTCGGCCAGGCGCTGCACCTCGGCCTTGCCGTTCTGCGCCTCCTCGACCAGTCGCGCCATCTGCGCGAGCGCGGTGTCCGAGCCGACCCGGGTGGCCCGCACGACGAGCCGCCCGCCGGAGTTCACACACCCGCCGACGACGGCGTCGCCTGCCCGGACCTCGACCGGCACCGACTCACCGGTCAGCATCGAGACGTCGACCGCCGAGCGGCCGTCGACGACCTCGCCGTCGGTGGCGACCTTCTCCCCGGGACGCACGACGAACTCCTCGCCCACGGCGAGCTCGTCGACGGCGACGCGCACCTCGGCGCCGTCGCGGAGCACCGTCACGTCCTTCGCGCCCATCTGCAGCAGCGCGCGCAGCGCGGCACCGGCCCGGCGCCGGGAGCGGAGCTCGACGTAGCGCCCGGCCAGCACGAACGTGACGACCGCGGCGACGACCTCCAGGTAGATGTTCCCGCTGCCGTCGGTGCGCGAGATCGTCAGCTCGAACGGGTGCACCATGCCGGGCATCCCGGCGGTGCCGAGGAACAACGCGTAGAGCGACCAGGCCAGGGCCGCCGTCGTCCCCATCGAGACGAGGGTGTCCATCGTGGCGGCGCCGTGGCGCAGGTTCGTCCAGGCGGCGCGGTGGAACGGCGCGCCCGCCCAGCCCCAGACCGGCAGCGTCAGCAGCAGCGACACCCACTGCCAGCCGACGAACTGCCATGCGGGCGTCATCGCGAGGACGACGACCGGCACCGACAGCACGGCGGCGCCGATGAGCCGGTTCCGCAGGTCGCGCAGGTCGCGCTCGGGGTCCTCGTCGGTTCCGGCGCTCGGCGGGGTGGCGGTGTAGCCGGCGGCCTCGACGGTCCCGAGCAGGGTCTCGAGCCCGACGCCGCCCGGGGCGCTGATCCGCGCCTTCTCGGTGGCGTAGTTGACGGTCGCGCTGACGCCGTCGAGCTTGTTGAGCTTGCGCTCGATCCGGTTGGCGCAGGACGCGCAGGTCATGCCGCCGACGGCGAGCTCGATCTCGGTGACGGTGCTGTCGGCATCGCTCTCGGCGACGGTCCCGGTCGCGGCTGCGCGGGGCAGCGCGGTGACGGGTCCGTGGGCCGGGGACGTGTCGCTCATGGTCGGTCCTCCGGGGGTGACCCGGCGCGGGTGGCGGTGGCGACCCGCGCCGGGTGGGCGGTCAGGGGGGTGCTCAGGCGAGCTGGTAGCCCGCCTCGTGCACGGCGTCACGGACGGCGTCGGGGGAGACCTCGCCGTCGCTGGTGACGGTGACGGCGCCGGTCGGCAGGTCGACGGCCACGTCCGTGACGCCGGAGATCTCGCCGATCTCCTCGGTGACCGAGGCGACGCAGTGCTGGCAGGTCATGCCGGTGACGGTGTAGCTGGCGGTGCTCATCGTGCTCTCTCCTGGGTGCGGGGTTTCAAGAACGTCGGGTGTCAGGAACGGACCAGCCGGGCGATCGCCGCGCTGGCCTCCCGGATCTTCTCCTCGGCGACGGGGCCACCCTCGGTGGCGGCGTCGGCGACGCAGTGCTTCAGGTGTTCGTCGAGCAGGCCCAGCGCGACGGCCTCGAGGGCCTTGTTGACCGCGGCGACCTGGGTCAGCACGTCGATGCAGTACTTGTCGGACTCGATCATCTTCGTGATGCCGCGGACCTGGCCCTCGATCCGGCGCATCCGCTTGACGTGCGCGTCCTTGGTGTCGGCGTAGCCGGGCATCGCGTCCTCCTCGGGGTCCACCGTCACCATACCCCTAGGGGGTAATGGTATCTACCGTGCCTGTAGCGTGCGGGGTGTGACGGACCGGACCCGGCTGCTCGTGCTCGTGCTGCCGGTGCTGCTCGGGCTGCTGGGGATGCACGCGCTCGCGGCGCCGCCCGTGTCCTCCGGTGTACACCACGCTCCCGCCGCCGCACCCGTCGTCACGCACGGGGGCACGCTCCACGCCGCCCCGGGGCCGGCGCATCCCGGCCCGCACGGGGTCGCGCCCGCCGGGGCTCAGGGGGCCGCGCATCCCGACCCGCGCGGCGTGCCCCACGACGGGGCGTCGCACCTGCTGCACCTGTGCCTGGCCGTGCTCGCGGCCGGGGTCGTCCTGGCTGCGGCGGTGCTGCTGGCCGGGTTCGCGCCGCTGCCGTCGTCGCGGGGGCCGGCCGGCCCGGGGAGTCCGCGGACCGCACCGGTGGCCCGTCCGCCCCCGGTCCCGCGACGGCTCGCGCTGCTCTGCGTGTCGCGGACGTGACCGGCCTCCGGCGCGGGAGAGCGCCGGAGCCGCCGAGCACCCACGACACGGGAGTACCGACACATGACACGCACGAACGTGGCGCTCGCCGCCACGGCACTGGCCGCTGCCCTCGTCCTGACCGGCTGTGCCGGCGGGGGAGCGTCCGCCCCGCCCGCGGCCTCGTCGAGCAGCGCCGACGTCGCCTTCGCCCAGGGCATGATCCCGCACCACGAGCAGGCGGTCGCGATGGCGCGGCTCGCCGACGACCGCGCCGGAGCCCGGGTGCGCGACCTCGCCGCCCGGATCGAGGCGGCCCAGGGCCCGGAGATCGGCCGGCTCCGGGGGTTCCTGGCCGACTGGGGCGCCGCACCCGCCGCGGACCACCACGGCGGTCACGGCGACATGGCCGGGATGGCCGGGATGATGTCCGACGAGCAGATGGCCGCTCTGGGGCGCGCGTCCGGCGCCGCGTTCGACCGGTCGTTCCTCCAGATGATGATCGCCCACCACGAGGGGGCGGTGACCATGGCCCGCGCCGAGCTCGACGCCGGGGTGGACCCGCGGGCGCGGGAGCTGGCGCAGCAGATCGTCGACGCCCAGCAGGCGGAGATCGCGGAGATGCGGACGCTGCTGGGCTGAGCGGAGATCGTCACGGCTGAGGGGTCCGGTGCCGGGAACGGCACCGGACCCCTCGGACGCGGCGATCGTCGTCGAGACGTCAGGTGAACGAGATGTGCACGTGGTCCATGTGGTTCGCCGTCGCCCCGCCCCGGTCCTCCTGGGCCTTCCAGCCGCTGCCGGTGTCGATGCGCTGCTGCCAGATGATGTAGGAGATCCCGAGCTCGTCCCGGTTCTGCCGGGCGTAGGCGGCGAGCCGGTCGCCCGTCGCCTTGTCGACCATGAAGTCCAGAGCCTTGCCGCTGGGGTGGTCGGAGGCGTTGCCGCGGCTGCCGATGCCCAGCACGGAGTCGACGCCGAACAGGCAGCGCAGCTTCTCCCCGGCCGTCGCCACGTTCGCGGCGACGCCCTCCATGCCCGCGGTGCCCAGGGCACACGTGGTGGACCCGGTCGGGCCGTCATCCGAGGGGGCGCCGGAGGTCCCGGCCGAGGACCGCGCGGAGTCGGCGGCGCGGGCGGCCGCATCCCGTGCCTCGCGCGCGGCGGCACGGGC
>NZ_JAMXSG010000019.1:0-37062 GCF_024124365.1 Pseudonocardia sp. McavD-2-B | reverse complement strand
AGCACCGCCCCGGCGGCGCCGAGCGCGGTCGGTGCCGCGACCGGGCGGCGTCGCTCCCCCACGGCCGGGGTCAGGCGGTCGGGGCCGCCGGGCCGTCGGAGGCCTGGAGTGCGCCGGCGGGGAGCCGGTCGGCGCCCCAGCTGCGTTCGATGTAGCCGACGATCGTGGCGATGTCCTCCGCGGGCACGCGCTCGGGCTCCCCGTGCTCCAGCGGGTCGCCGTGGAAGATGTAGAGCCGCGACGCGAACTGGTCGAACGGCAGCGACGCCTCGCCGAAGCGTTCCCCGTTGCCCGCCGTCGAGACGACGACGCCGTCGCCCCAGTCCTGCCCGCTGTCGTTGTTCGGGTTGTAGAAGTACACCCGCATCACGTCGTTCGGGTCCGGCGCGACCCGCAGGATGGCGATGGCGTGCCAGCCGACGTAGCGGGCGGCGCTGTCGGTGACCGCGATCCCGGCGGGCTGCGGGTGGATCAGCGGCTGGCCGCCGTTGTACCCGGGGTGGTAGCCGGCGTGGAACTGACGCAGGAACGCGTCGAGGTCGGTCAGGTTGCCGGTCCCGACGTCGACGTTGATGTGGAACCCGCGGGCCGCCCACCAGCCGTGGAACTCGGGGTTGACCCAGCGGTGCGGGTCCCCGGGCCGGTCGGAGCAGCGGCGGCCCATCTCGGCGTAGATCCGGTCCAGGTGCGGGACGACGACCAGCGACACCGGGTCGAGGTCGATCGGCAGCTTCTCCGCGACCCCGGCTCCGCTCTCCTGCGACGAGATCCGCTGCCCCTCGAAGTGCATGACGATCTCGTCGTCGCGGGCCGCCCAGACGACCATCTGCAGCAGGTAGTCCGGGTCGTTGTAGGCCCACATGGACAGGGCGCGCGCGGACTGGCAGGTCGGGTTGTCGCCCTGCCCGACGCCGAGCGGCTGGCCCAGCATCGACAGCACACCGGCCAGCAGCCGCACCTCGGGTGCGGGCTCCTCGCCGAACGCGGCGACCAGGCGCTCCCGCGCGGCCGGGCCGATCTCCAGCGCGATCTGGCGCCAGAGCCCGGGCACGACCGGCGGTTCGTAGAGGATGCCGCGGTCGAGCAGCAGTGCCAGGCCGTAGATGCACTGCGCGGTGTGCGGGGTGACGGCCTCCTCGATCAGCCGGTGCACCAGGTCCCGGAAGCGCAGCAGGCAGTTCTTGCCGGTGTCGGACAGGCCGAGCGCCTCGGCAAGCAGGTAGTCGCTCTCGTGGCGCAGGAACTGCAGCAGCTCCGCGTGGTACGGCGACACGAGCCCGGTGTCGTGCATGGCCCGGGCGAACCCGGCGGCCTCGTACTGCAGGCCTCCGGTGTCCATCGCCTCCAGTCGGGAGCGGAAGACGTCGATGCCCGGGTCCTCGCGGCTCGCCTCGGTGGTCCCGAACAGCGCGGTGATCAGCCGGTCGAGTCCCTGCCCGGAGGACAGGTCGACGCTCGGGTCGCCGCGCCACACCGACAGCCGGGTGATCAGCGACGACACCTGGTCGACCTGGATCGGGCGCTGGCGCAGGATCCGCCAGATCTCGTCCACCAGCTTGTCCAGGACGCTGTCGTAGCCGATGCCCTCGGCGATGTGGCGGAACAGGTCGCGGATCATCTGGGCCGTCCGGCCCTCGTGGACCCGCTCCGCCTCGGTCGGCGGGGTGAACAGCAGCTCGAGGTTCATCGCCAGCACCTGGGACAGGAACTGACGGGCCTCGTCGGCAGAGATCGCGGGGTGGTCGTACTCCCCGAGGGCGACCGCGAGCATCCGCAGCTCGCTGGTCGCCTCCATCACCACCGTGTCGGCGACGCCACTGTGCAGCCCGGCCCCGACGAAGGTCGGAACCAGGATGTCCGGCTGCGCCCAGTCGGTGCCCGCGAACACGCCGGCGTCCTCCAGCTCACGGGCGCGGGCCTGCACGGCGGCGGGCCCTCCGTCCTGCAGCAGGACGCGGCGGAGCTGCTCCAGAACCCTGCGGATCTTCGTCGTCTTACCGAAGTCCGGGGTCCGGGCCAGGTCCCGGGTGGCGTCGTCGAGCGAGACCAGGCGCCTGTCCAGCACCGAGGTCCCACTCGCGACGTCGACGGTCGGTTTCACACGGCTTCCCTCGTTCGGGCTCCACGGCCAGGGGCGGGGGTACCCGCCCTCAGACGTAGAAATCGAGTTCTTCCTGCTTCTTCAACAGATCGCGCATCCGGTAGGGGTCATCCCCGAAGAAGTAGAGCAGACCCCAGTGCGTGCCGAACGCGGTCCTCTTCGTCACGGTCTCCTCGACCGGCGACGTGAGGTCGTGCGACTCGTAGTAGTCGTCGTCCTCGGTCTCCTCGGGGATCTGCAGGCTGCTGACGACGCGGCGGCGCGGGTAGACGCCGAAGCAGCCGGCCACGCCGGAGGCACCCTCGACCTCCTTCGGGAAGAAGGCGTCGATCTCCTCCTCGGTGGTCTTCGGGTCGAAGGCCAGCACCATGCCCTGGTAGGCGTTGAAGCCGTAGGAACGCTCGAGCAGCTCGAAGACCTTGAAGCCCGGCGGGCGGTAGGCCACCTCGCCGAAGTACATCTCGCCGTCGGAGGTGACGAAGTACTCCGGGTGGACGAAGCCGAACTCGATGTCGAAGGTCTTGATCAGCTTCTCGATCTGCGCGGTGATCGCGGGCCGGTACTTCTCCAGCTCCGGGGTCGCCGGCACGAACACCGAGTAGCCGAGGGTGACGTACTCGGAGATGTTGAGGAACTTGATCTTCCCGTTGTGCACCCACGCCTCGACGGCGAACTCCCACCCGTCGAGGTGGGACTCCATCAGGAGCGGGAACTCCTCGTCCGGGATGTTGTCGATGTCCTCGTAGGTGCGCACCACGCGGTGCCCGAGGCAGCCCGCCTTGTCGAACGCCTTGATGTGGATCGGGTCGTTCGGGTCACCGTCGAGCTTCAGCAGGGTCTGGTTGACGCGCTTGAGGAAACGGACGATGTCATCGCGGTCGTGGGCCTCCTCGAAGATGCCCACCCGGATCCCGCCGAGCTGTGCGCGACGCTTCATCAGCGCCTTGTCCCGGAGCAGCATCGCCTGCCCGAACAGCCGCGGGTTGTCGAGCAGCACGGAATTGATCGCGCCGGCCCATTCCACGGTTTCCTCGAATAGTGGGATGGCGACGTCGACGCCCATCTCCTGCAAGGTCTCCGCAATCTCCATCGATCGGTCGTTCAGCCGCTCGAAGTTCCACGGGACGTACGGGATCTCGTGTTCCTTGCAGTACTCCTCGGCCCAATCCGGGGCCACGACGACGTACCGGCGGTCGAAGCGGTCGATCGCCTCCACCGCATTGAGACTCCACCCGAGAAGTGCGACGTATCCCTTTTCTGGATTCTTGGCGGCTGAGTCGGACCGAGGCATGGAAAAGCAACCTCCCGATGTCGACGAATTAAGGCGGCAAATGCTTGAGTCCACACCGTACCCTGAGTACGGCGCAGCGGCGGATCGTGGCGGCGGGACTCAGTCGTCGTCGGGTCCGGCGACACCGGAGAGCCGGACCAGCCTGCGCAGCCGCCCGGCGACCGTGTCCTTCGTCAGCGGCGGGTCGGCGAGACGGCCGAGCTCCGCCAGCGACAGCGACGGGTGCTCCAGACGCAGCAGCGCGGTCTCCCGCAGGTGAGGGGCGACGTCGTCGCCGAGCGCGCGCAGCGCCGCCCGGACCCGCTCGGTCGTCGCGGCGGCGGCCGTCGCCGCCCGGCGGGCGTTCACCGTCTGCAGCGACCCGTCCGCGGTGGTCGCGCCCCGCGGGGCGACCGGGACCCGGCTCAGCACCTCGGCCACGCCCGGCGCGCCGACACTGCGCAGCAGCGCTTCGGCGCTCTCCGGGTCCCGCACCACGACGCGGTGCTCGCTCACCGTCTCCTGCGGCGCAGCCAGCACCCCGAGCCCGCGGGCCGCTCCGACCAGTGCGAGCACGACGGCCGGACCCGGGCAGGTGACGACCAGGCGGACCCGCCCGGCCGGCCGCACGACCCGGCCCCGTGCGATCAGCGCCCCGCGCCACACCCCGGCGGCAACGGCGGGCCCCGCAGCGACGACGGCGGGTGGCAGGCCGAGCACCGGCCGTCCGGTCCGGTCGACCAGACCCGTCGCCCGGGCCAGGTCGGTCCCCGGCGCCGTGACCCGCACCTGGTAGCGCAGGATCGCCCCGCCGCCGGTCACGACCTCGGCCCGCAGCCCGCCGCGACCGTGCAGCGCCCCGAGCTCGGAGCGCATCCGCAGCGCGGGGGCCGGGGCGTCGAACTCGGCGTGGATCGTCGTCCTGCCGTCGCGGACGCCGACCTCCCCCGCCAGGCGCAGCTGGGTGACGAGCCCGGCATGCCGGACACCGGGGCGTTCCTCGCGGACCACGCCGAGTTCACGGTGCAGCTCTGCGGTCACGCGCTCCAGGTCGAACACGATCGTCTCCTGCGGATGGGAGGCGGCAGGGCGGGGACACATCCCCCGAGGTGAACCCCGCCCTGCCCGGAAGGGCGGAGCGCCGGGGCGCCCCACCGTGGTGGGATCAGTCCTCGGACGGGTCGGCGTGCATCGGGCAGCGCGGGTCGATACAGGGCCTGCTCTCGGCCCCGGCCCGGAACGCCGCGTTCGCCAGTACCGAGCACAGGCAGCCCTGGGCCTTCGCCCGCGGACCGCCCGGCGCCAGATCGTCGACCGGCACAGGACCGGGCCGGCCCCCGCCGTTAGCCCCCTCGGACATGGCTCCCCCTCCGCACGACTGCGCGCCCGGAGTTCCCCGGCGACGGGGCCCGTGCGCAGATACATCCGGCGGTCGCCACGAGGGTCCGGGACCTGCCGGGGCGACCGGCTCGCGACGGTACCCTATACGCCGAGTAACGCCTATTTCGGCACGACTCTCACAGGGAGTAGTGATTCGCGACTCAGAGTCAACCCCCGCTGTCGCCCCACCCCCTCGATCTGGGTCCAGATCAGGTCCGTCAGGTGGGTGGTGACGACATCGCGCCCGGGGGCGTTCCCGGTCGCCCGGCCCCGCAGCCACCACTCCGCGGTCCCCTGGACCGCGCCGACCAGCGACTGCGACCACACCCGGACCAGCTCGGGATCGTCGAGGCCGAGCACCTCGGCGTAGGACCCGAGCAGCCCGGTCAGCGCGGAGGCGATGAACTCCCGGCCGGCGTCGACCACCTCCCCCCGCTGCCCGGGCAGGCGGCGGCGGAACAGCAGGTCGACGCCCGGTGAGTCGTCGAGGAAGCCCATGACCGCGTCGACCGAGTCGTAGATCCGCTTCCAGGCCGCGCACTCCCGGTAGAGGGCGGGCATGAGCCGTTCCATCAGACGGTCGGTCGCGCGCTCCGCCATCGCGTCGAGCAGCGCGGCCCGGTCGCCGAAGTGCCGGTAGATCACCGGCTTGGTCACGCCCGCCTCGTGCGCCACCTGGTCCAGGCCGAAGTCCTGCCCGTCGCGGCCCAGCACGACCAGTGCGGCGTCGACCACCTGTTCCCGACGGCGCGCGCGGTGCGCGTCCCAGCGCGTACTGCGGCCGTCGGACCGGAGGTCGTCCGCGGCCCCGGGTTCCGTGCGCTCGGACGACACGCCCACCATGCTCCTCCCTCGGCGGGCCCGGCGGGAGGAAGGCCGGACCCCGGGCGACAGTGGATCACGAAGGCCGCCGGCCGACTCAGCGTGGCGCGGTCATCCCCCTCGCGACGAGCTCGGCGAGGGCGGTCGCCCCCTGGTCGTCGATCGGACCGCCGTGCACCGCCACCCGCCAGAACGGCACGCTGCCGAGCAGGTCGACGACGAGCTCCGCCTCGACCCCGCCGGCCTGCTCCGGCGTGATCTCCCCCCGCGCGACGGCCCGGGCGAGCACCTCCCGTGACCGGTCCCGGCGCGGCCCGGACAGCCGCTCCCGGAACGCCTCGGCCAGCCGCGGCGACCGGCGTGACTCGGCGAGCAGGTCCGGCACGATCGACGCCAGCCGGGGGTGGTCGAGCCAGTCCCGCATCCCGACGACGAGCGCATGCAGGTCCCCGACGAGCGTGCCGGTGTCCGGTGGCGGCTCGGCCGGGACCCCGAAGCGGCCGACGACGTCCATGACCATCTCGTCCTTGCCGGGCCAGCGCCGGTACAGCGCGCTCTTGCCGACCCCGGCGCGCGCCGCCACCCGCTGCATCGACAACCGGCCGTGGCCGACCTCGGCGAGCTCGGCCAGCACGGCGTCGACGACCGCCTCGGTCAGCTCGGGCCGCAGGACGGCGGCTCCGGACGGGGCACGGCGCGGAGTGGACACGACCCCAGCATAGCGACTGGACGGGACGGTACCGTCTCGTCCATAGTCGTCGGGACGGAACCGTATCGACGCAACGGAGAGACCGATGGACGACGACGCCCGACGACGGCGCGCCCACACCACCGTGGACGCGGCCCTGGACCGGCTCCTGGCCCACGACATGGCGGGCTTCGCCGCGCTCTGGGCCCCCGACGGCACGATGACCTTCCCGTTCGCCGCGCCGGGCTCGCCGCGCACGCTCACCGGGCGCGACGCCGTCGCCGACTACGTGGCCGGGTACAACGACCTGCTGCTGCCCACCGCCGTCGTCGACGAGGTGCGGCACACGACCGGCGACCCGGACACCGTCGTCGTGGAGTTCGGGGTGCACGGCACGGTCGTCGCGTCCGGGGCGGACTACGCGCTGCACTACGTCGCGGTCGTGACCGTCGGCCCGGACGGCATCACCGGCTACCGCGACCACTGGAGCCCGCTGGAGGTCCAGCAGGTGCTGGGCCGTACGGGGCTGGCGGAGGCCACCCGATGACCGTCCTGGTCACCGGGGCCACCGGCACCACCGGGCGGCGGGTCGCCGCGCTGCTGGAGTCCGCCGGGGCCGACGTACGCCGGGCCGCCCGGTCCACCTCGCCGGGGTTCGACTGGCTGGACCCGGCGACCCACGACGCCGCGTTCGAGGGAGTGGAGAGCCTGTACCTCCTCCCGCCGCTCGCCACTCCCGACCCGGCCCCCGTGGTCGCCCCCGTTCTGGAGCGGGCGGTCCGGCGCGGTCTGCGCCGGGTGGTGCTCCTGAGCGCGGCCGCCGTCGAGCGCGGCACACCCGGGCTGGGCGTGGTGCAGGACGTCGTCCTGGGCACGGTCCCGGAGCCGTCGGTCCTGCGACCCTCGTGGTTCACCCAGAACCTGCTCGGTGACCACCTCACCGCACGCGGGCTGCGCGCCGGCGAGGTCGTCACCGCGACCGGGGACGGCCGGGTCCCGTTCGTCGACGCGGGGGACATCGCCGCCGTCGCCGTCGCGCTGCTGCTCGACCCGGCGCCGCCGGAGCCGGACGTGCTGGTCACCGGTCCCGAGGCGCTGTCCTACGACGACGTGTGCGCGATCTGGACCGAGGTCACCGGCCGGCCGGCCCGGCACCGCCCGGTGAGCGTGTCCGCGATGACCGCCCGGCTCGTCGCCGACGGGATGCCCGCCGACTACGCCGCCGTGCTCGCCGGGCTCGACGGGCTCATCGCCACCGGGGCCCAGGCCCGCACGAGCGACGCGGTACGCCGGATCACCGGGCGCGACCCGCGAAACGTGCGGGACGTCCTGCAGGAGGCCTGCCCGGCCCGGCCATGACCGCGGCCACTCCGACGATCACCCCCGGGCACCGGCGTGCGAGGCTCGCCCACGGACGCAGTGGGCGACGCGAGGAGGCGTGGTGCGACGGGTGCTCTGCCGGGAGTTCGCCGATCCGGAGCGGTTCGAGCTGGTGGAGGAGCCGGGCCCGGAGCCGGGACCGGGCGAGGTGCTCGTCGCCGTCGAGGCCGCCGCGGTCAGCTTCGTCGACGGGCTGATCGCCCGCGGCGGCTACCAGCTGCGACCGCCGCTGCCGTTCACACCCGGCACCGCGGTCGCCGGGACCACCGCGGACGGCAGGCGGGTCGCCGCCCTGCTGACGAGCTTCGGCGGGTTCGCCAGCCACGTCGTCGTCGCCCAGGACCGCCTGGTCCCGGTGCCCGACGGGGTCGACGCGGGCGTCGCGGCCAGCTCGATGGAGAGCCACGGGACGATCGCCTTCGCCTTCCGGCACCGGGTCACCGTCCGCCCGGGCGAGTGGGTCGTCGTGCTCGGGGCGAGCGGGGGGATCGGGCAGGCCGCGGTCGACCACGCCCGCGCCGCCGGGGCGCGGGTGCTCGCCGTCGCGTCCACACCGGACAAGCGCGCGGCCGCGCTCGCCGCCGGGGCCGAGGCGGCCGTCGGCTACGACGCCCTCAAGGACGCGATCCGCGAGCACACCGGCGGTGGCGCGGACGTCGTGATCGACCCGGTCGGCGGCGACGCCGCGGAGGCCGCGCTGCGGGCGCTGGGCGCCGGCGGCCGGTTCTGCGTGCTGGGCTTCACCTCCGGCGCGATCCCGAAGCTGCCCGCGAACGTCGTGCTGCTGCGGAACCGGACCGTCGTCGGCGTCGACTGGGGCGACTGGTCGCGCACCGACCCCGCCGCGTCGCGGGACCTGGCCGAGGACGTGCTGCGCCGGATCGGTGCCGGGGAGCTGCACCCGGCCCGCCCGCGGAACCTGCCACTGGCCGACGCGGCGACCGCGACCCGCGCGTACGCCGAGCGCTCCGCGGTCGGGAAGCTCGTGCTCACTCCCTAGTCATCAACCCTGATGACGGGCGGTAATGGCCGCGTCACGCCTCTCGACAGGCCGTTCGTCGGAGCGGAAACAGCTCCGGTCGGGCCACTACGAGGGGACCAGTCATGACCGCCACCCAGCCCTGGACGACCGTCGCCGAGCCGGTCCCCGCGACCCGCGGGAACACCCCCGCCACTGCCGGCTTCTGGCTCTCGGTGCTGGGCATGGTGGTCGGGTTCGTGCCGGTGTTCGGCCTGCTGGTCACGGTGCCTGCCGCGCTGCTGTCGCACGCCGGCCGCGCCCGTTTCCGGGCCGGCGGGGCATCGACGCCGGGCCGCTCGACGGTCGGCATCGTGCTCGGCTGGACGGCCACCACGCTCTGTGTGCTCATGACCGTCCTCGGGATCGTGGGCGCGGCCACCGCTCCGGTGCGTCCGCTCGCGGCGGCCCCGGCCGCTCCCGCCGCCCCGGCGGCGCCGGTGCTGCTGACGGTGCCCAACGTCGTCGGGATGACCGACGTGCAGGCGCGGGACACGCTCCGTGCCGCCGGGTTCACCCAGGTCGTCCTCGGCCCGTCGACCGGCTCGGTCGCCGGGGTCGCCGCCGGGACCGTCACCACCCAGCTGCCCGGCCCCGCGGCGCTGGCCTCCGCCGGTGACCCGATCACGATCGGCGAGGCCGCCGCCCCGCCGGTCCCGCCCGCTCCGGTCGTGGTGCCGCAGAGCGCCCCGGTCACCGAGTCCGCCCCGCAGGCCGCGCCGCTGGTCGCCGACACCGACGTCGACCGGCCCTACGTCCCGGCCGCGCCGCAGCCCCTGGTCTCCTCCGGCTCATCGTCCTCCGGCTCGTCCGGCGGCGGCTCGGCCTACTACACGAACTGCGCCGCGGCCCGCGCCGCCGGGGCGGCCCCGCTGAGCAGCGGCGACCCGGGCTACCGCTCGGGCCTCGACCGCGACGGCGACGGCATCGCCTGCGAGTGAACCGACCCACGTGACCCGGTGCCCGGCGGGACGGTCCCGCCGGGCACCTGCGCGGCTCAGGCCGGCCGGGCCGTCACCCCGGCCCCGCCGTCACCGGATACCGGAACCGGGTCCCAGCCGTTGCGGCGGAGCCCCTCCGCAACGGCCGCGGGTGGGGTGCCCTCGTAGAGCACGTGCAGCACCCCGCCCGGCGCGAGCACCCCGCGCAGCACCGCCAGCTCGGGCCCGGGGTCGCGGGTCCAGAACAGGTTGACGTTCAGCGTGAACGCGACGTCCACCGAGCCCGCCGCGAGCCGCAGCCCGGCCAGGTCCGACCGGAGCACGGTGAGCACGCCGTCGTCGACGGCGGCCGCGCAGCGTTCGGTGGTCCGCGCGACGGCGACGGCCGAGCGGTCCACCGCCCACATCGCGCCGCCCGCGACCCGGTCGAGCCGGGGGCAGACCAGCGACGCCACGGCACCCGGTCCGCAGCCCACCTCCAGCACCCGGGTGCCCGGACGCGCGCCGACGGCGGCGGCCGCGAACCGCGCCCGCGCCGGGACCGCCCTCGCCGCCACAGCGGTCATCCTGGCACGGGCCGGGCACCGACAGGCATCATCGAGGAGGTGGACGAGGTGGTGGGACCCGAGCAGATCCGTATCTCCGACGCCGAACGCCAGGCCGTCGCCGACCGGCTGCGCGCCGCCCACGCCGAGGGCTACCTCGACCTCGCCGAGTACGACGAGCGCGTGACCGAGGTCTGGCGGATGCGCACCCGCGGCGACCTGGGCCGGGTGACCCTGGACCTGCCCGCCTCCTCGGCCCCGCCCCGGCGCGACGGCCTGGTGTTCTCCGCGACGGCCGGGGGCATCGCGATGCGGGTCCTGACGGTCATCTGGCTGTGCATCACCGCCGCGGCCGCCGCCGGGACCTCGGTGCTGGCATTGCTGACCGACCTGAGCCCGTGGTGGTTCCTGGTCTTCTCCGCGCCGACCGGGGCGGTGCTGCTGACGTTGTGGGTGGCGGGCGCGGGGCGCCCGCGGCGCGGCGGCCGGTAGCCGCCGCGCCGGGACCCGTCAGCCGCCCGCCTTCTCCTGCTCGTAGCGCTTGGTCATGGTGTCGACGGCGTCGAGTTGGGTCTGCGCGTGCTTCTCCCGGGTCGAGCTGGCCCGGTCCTTGGCCGCCAGCGTGCCCGCGGCCTGCCCCTGGAACTCGGGCATGACGTGCTGGGCGATGAGCTCGTAGGAGCGCTTGGTCGCGACCGGGTTGGCCCACTCGTGGCCGAGCAGCAGGAAGGCGCCGAACCCGCCGGACTGGTCGACGAGCTTCTGCACCTGCGCCTTCGCGTCCTCGACGGTGCCGATCGCGCCGATCCCGGCGTCGTTGATGAAGTCGATCATCTCCTTGACGTCGCCGCCCGCGACCGCCATCTGCGGGAACGCCGCGACCTTCTGGAAGTAGCGGAACCAGTGCTCGATGCCGTACTCGACCTCGCGGTAGGCCTGTTCCCGGGTCTCGGCGACGTGCATGAGGCCGACCAGGCGCCACTTGCTGCGGTCGGGCGCGGGCTGCCCGTGGTGGGCGGCGCGCTCCTCGACGACGCTCCAGTGGTGGGCCAGCGCGTCGAAGCCGTCCTGGGTGAGGGTGGCGCCGATGGACAGCAGACCGACGCCGTGCTGCCCCGCCATCCGCGGCCCGGTCGGGGACGCGACGGCGGCGACCGCGATGTCGAAACACGGGTCGCTGTAGGGCGCGAGCTGCAGCTGGGCGTCGATCAGCGTGTGGGTCCTGGTCTCGGCGTTCACGACCTCGCCGCGCAGCAGCCGCATGATGATGTCGAGGTTCACCTCGAGCAGCTCACGGGTGTCGGTGGGGTTCAGGCCGATCATCGACGAGTCGGTGGGCAGCGAACCGGGCCCGCAGCCGAGCATCGTGCGACCGCGGGTGAGGTGGTCGAGCATCACCATGCGGTCGGCCACCCACAGCGGGTTGTGGTAGCTGATGGAGGTGACGCCGGTCCCGAGCTTGATGTTCCGGGTCCGCTCCGCCGCCGCGGCGATGAAGATCTCGGGCGAGGCGATGATCTCCGAGCCCGCGGAGTGGTGCTCGCCGATCCACGCCTCGTCGAAGCCGAGCCGGTCGAGGTGTTCGACGAGCTCCAGGTCGCGCTGCAGCGCAAGGGTGGGGTTCTGCCCGGGCTGGTGGAACGGGGCCAGGAAGGTGCCGAATCGCAGTCTGCTCACGGTGACTCCTCGTCGCTCCGGCGCCCGCTCCGTCGGGGGCACCGCCACGACAGTCCTTACCCGTCGTGACCGGCGTCACGCAAGCGTTGCACGACAGTGGCAGACCGGGTGAACGGCCGGTGTACGGACGTCCGTGACGACCCGATAGGTTCCGCGATCATGGGACACCGCGAGGAGCTTCTGGACGGGGCCGCGCAGTGCCTCTACGAGAAGGGGTTCGGCCGCACGACCGCACGGGACGTGGTGGCCGCGTCGGGGACGAACCTGGCCTCCATCGGCTACCACTTCGGTTCCAAGGACGCCCTGCTCACCGAGGCCCTGCTGCGGGCGACGACGGCCTGGGGCGAGGAGCTCGACCGGGCGCTCGCCGAGCCCGCGGGAGGGACCACCGACCCGCAGCGCCGGGTCGAGGAGACCTGGAGCCGGGTGGTCGGCCTGTTCTCCACCCAGCGACGCCTGTGGGCCACCCACGTCGAGGCGCTCGCCCAGGCCGAGCGGCTGCCGGAGCTGCGCGCGAAGCTCGCCGAGGCCCAGCGGGAGGTCCGTGAGGGCCTGGCCCTGACCTTCCACACGCTGCCCGACGACCCGGCCGCCGCGGACCGCCGCGTGCACGTCCTCGGCTCCGTCTACCAGGCGCTGCTCACCGGGCTCATGGTCCAGTGGATGCTCGACCCCGGCACCGCGCCGTCCGGTGTGGACATCGCCGAGGGGTTGCGCGCCATCGCCGACCGGGCCGACGCCTTCGCCTGATCCCTCGGCGGGTCAGTGCCAGGGCTCGACCCGGCCGATGATCGTCCCGCCGCGGACCGCACCGGGCTCGGCCACCCGCACGGTGAATGTCCCCAGCGCGAGGAAGCGCAGGGTGACCGTGCCCCCGGCGCTGACGTCGAGGGCACGGCCCTGCTCCGGGACCAGCACCCGGCGCGCGACGTCGCTGCCGACGGTGAGCACCACCGTCGTCCCGCGGCGCACCTGCACCGTTGGGACGGCGGGCTCCGGATGCGTCGCGGAGTGGTCGAACCGGACCGCGGTGAGGCCCTGCGAGTCGGCCCTGGCGGTGACCGTCGGACCACTCACGACGGTGCCGGCGGTCGATCCGGCCGCACCGCAGCCCGCAGCGGCCGGGAAGAGGACGAGCACCCCGGCGAGCAGCAGCCGGGCCGGTCTCCGCATGCCTCCATGCTGCCGGATGCGCGTCCGACGACCCCGCCCGGTGCACCCGTTCGTGGCGTTCGGCACGATCGGGGCGTGAGCCCGCACCCCAGCGCACCCGTTCCCCCGACGCTCTTCGACGACGAGCGCGAGCAGCGCTGGCGGTCCCGGTTCACCGCGGTGCGCATGTCGCGCCCCGGCTGGGCCCGCGACGCACCGGCCCGCTCGGTCTACGTGTCCAACGCGACCGGGACCTTCGAGATCCACGCCTGGGACCGCGACTCCGGGGAGCACCGCCAGGTCACCGACCGGCGCAACGGCACCACCTCGGCCGTGCTGCCGCCGGACGGCGGGCACGTCTGGTGGTTCGCCGACACCGACGGCGACGAGTTCGGCCACTGGGTCGCCCAGCCGTGGTCCTCCACGGCGGGCACCGACACCGTGCCCGCCGTCCCCGGCGCCGGCGACGGCTACCCGGCGGGCCTGGAGATCGGCCGCCGGGTCACCGCGATCGGGGTGTCCACCGACGACGGCACGGTCCTGGCGGTGCACGAGCGCGGCTCCGGCACCGACGCCCGGGAGATCTACCGGCACACCGAGGACGCGGGCGTCGGCGCGCTGTCGGAGGACGAGACGCTGCTGGCGATCTCGCACTCCGAACACGGCGACTCGCGGCACCCGTCGCTGCGGGTGCTCGACGTCGCCACCGGGGACACCGTCGCCGAGCTGCACGACGGGCCCGGCCGCGGCCTCGCCGCGCTGGAGTTCTCCCCCGTCGCGGGCGACCAGCGGCTGCTCGTCGGCCACGAGCGCCGCGGCCGTGACGAGCTGCTGGTCTGGGATCCGACCACCGGTGAGGTCACCGAGCTCGCGGTCGACCTGCCCGGCGAGCTGGTCGGCGGGTTCGTCCCGGACGCCTCCGCGCTGCTTATCGCGCACACCCACGCCGCCCGCACCCGGCTGTTCCGCTACGTCCTGGCATCCGGCGAGCTGACCGAGCTGCCCACCGCGCCCGGCTGCGTCGGGTCCGCCGAGGTCCGCGACGACGGCACCGTCGAGTACTCCGCGTCGTCGGCGGCCACCCCGTCGCAGATCCGGGCACTGCGCCCGGACGGCACCGACGAGGTGCTGGTCGCCCCGCCCGGGGAGCGCCCGCCCGGCTCGGTCGCCGTCCGCGACGTGTGGACCGGGGTCCCGGCCGGGCAGGTGCACAGCCTGGTCGCCGAGGCGCCGCGCGTCGACGGCCGTCCGGCGCCCGCGGTGTTCGTGCTGCACGGCGGTCCGCATGCCGCCGACGAGGACCGTTTCGACGCCGGCCGCGCCACCTGGGTGGAGGCGGGGTTCACCGTCGTCGAGGTGAACTACCGCGGTTCCACCGGCTACGGCTCGGCCTGGCGGGACGCGATCGAGGGCAGGCCGGGGCTGACCGAGCTGGAGGACGTCGCCGCCGTCCAGGACGCGCTGGTCGCCGACGGCACCGTCGACCCGGTCCGCTGCGCCGTCGACGGCTGGTCCTGGGGCGGGTACCTGTCGCTGCTCGCCGCCGGGACGCAGCCGCAGCGGTGGGCCGCGGCCGTCGCCGGGGTGCCGGTGGCCGACTACGTCGCCGCCTATGCCGACGAGATGGAGCAGCTGCGCGCGTTCGACCGGGCGTTGTTCGGCGGCTCCCCCGACGAGCTGCCCGACCTCTACCGGGAGGCCTCGCCGCTGACCTACGTCGACGAGGTCCGGGTCCCGGTCCTGGTGCTGGCCGGGGAGAACGACCCGCGCTGCCCGATCCGGCAGATCGACAACTACCTGGACGCGCTGGCCGGACGCAGGGACGTGACCTACGAGGTCAGCCGGTTCGACGCCGGGCACGGCTCGCTGGTGGTGTCCGACCAGCTGGACCTGATCGCGACCGAGGTCGACTTCGTGCGGCGGGCTCTGGGCTAGTCGCCGAGCAGACCCAGCACGTTCTCCGGCGGCCGGCCGACGACGGCCCGCTCGCCGTCGATCACCACGGGCCGCTCGATGAGCTTCGGCTCGGCGGCCAGCGCGTCGAGCAGGGTGTCCCGGTCGGCGCCGGCGAGGCCCTGCTCGCGGAACGCGGGCTCGCCGGTGCGGGTGATCGCGAGCGGGTCCTCGGTGCCGAGCGCGGCCAGGGCCCGCTCCAGCTCGGCGCGGGTCGGCGGGTCGTCGAGGTAGCGCCGCACCGTCGGTTCGACGCCGCGGTCGGTCAGCAGCGCGAGGGCGGCGCGGCTCTTCGAGCAGCGCGGGTTGTGCCAGATCTCCACACCCCGAGCCTAGGACGCACGACGGCCCCGGGGGTGTCCCCGGGGCCGTCGCTCGGTGCGCGGAGCGGTCAGCCGCCGTTGCGGACGGCCTGCTCGATCCGGTCGCTGATGTTCTTGTCGACGTTGCGCCAGTACTCGAAGGCGCGCTGCAGCACGGGCTCGGTCACGCCGTCGAGCAGGTGCCCGGCGACGTTGCCGACGAAGCGCTCGCGGGCGGCGTCGTCGAAGACCTCGCGGACCATGATCCCGGCCTGGCCCCAGTCGTCGTCGGACTCGCGCAGGGAGTACGCGCTGCGGACCATCTCACCGTCGGCGTACCAGAGGGCCTCGGAGACGCGCTTCGGGTCGGCCGCCGGGCCGCCGTAGGAGTTGGGCGCGTAGATCGGGTCACGGGTGTTCGTGATCCGCATGACGCCGTCCTTCTGGTAGTTGTTCACCTCGCTGCGGGGCGCGTTGACCGGGATCTGCTTGTAGTTGACCCCGAGCCGGGCGCGGTGGGCGTCGGCGTAGGAGAACCCGCGGGCGAGCAGCATCTTGTCCGGCGACAGCCCGGTGCCGGGCACCAGGTTGTTCGGCTCGAACGCGGCCTGCTCCATCTCGGCGTGGTAGTCCTCGACGTTCCGGTCCAGCGTCAGCTTCCCGACCTTGATCAGCGGGTAGTCGCTGTGCGGCCACACCTTGGTCAGGTCGAACGGGTTGTACCGGTAGGTCTTGGCGTCGGCGAACGGCATGACCTGCACGTACAGCGTCCAGGACGGGTGGTTGCCCGCCTCGATCTCGTTGTAGAGGTCGGCCTGGTGGTAGTCGGGGTCCGAGCCGGCGAGGGTGTCGGCCTCGTCCTGGGTCAGGCACTCCACGCCCTGGTCGGACTTGAAGTGGTACTTCACCCAGACCATCTCGCCGGCCTCGTTGATCCAGCTGTAGGTGTGGCTGGAGTAGCCGTTCATCTGCCGCCAGGTCTTCGGGATGCCCCGGTCGCCCATGAGCCAGGTGACCTGGTGCGCCGACTCCGGCGACAGCGTCCAGAAGTCCCACTGCATGTCGTGGTCGCGCAGGTTGTTCGCGACGCGCCGCTTCTGGCTGCGGATGAAGTGCTGGAACTTCATGGGGTCGCGGACGAAGAAGACCGGCGTGTTGTTGCCGACCATGTCCCAGTTGCCCTCGGTCGTCCACAGCTTCAGCGAGAAGCCGCGCGGGTCGCGCCAGGTGTCGGGGCTGCCGCGCTCACCGGCGACGGTCGAGAACCGGATCACGCCACGGGACTCGACGCCCGGCTGGAGGAACGCGGCCTTGGTGTACTGCGAGACGTCCTCGGTGGTCTCGAACCGCGCGAACGCCCCACCGCCCTTCGCGTGCGGCTGACGCTCCGGGATGCGCTCCCTGTTGAAGTTCGCCATCTGCTCGATGAGGTAGTGGTCGTTGAGCAGGAGCGGGCCGTCGGGGCCGATCGTCAGCGAGTGCTCGTCGCTGGCGACCGGGCTGCCGGAGTCCGTGGTGGTGGGCTTGGGCTGGTGCGACGTGGTCACGGCCGAGCCTCCTCGTACGCGTGGTGGGTGGGGCGGGCGGTGCCCCGCCGGGTCGACCGGGACGCTCCCGCGGCTGCGCGGCCGCGTCGCGGTCGGCGGTGTTCGGTCCCCAGGGACTTCCCGTGGGGTCCCGGCCGAAACCCGAAACCGGTGCGCGACGACGACGGGCGCGGGTCAGGATGGGGTCGTGCCCGACACCGCCGCCACCGCACCCCGCGCCGGCCCGGGTGCGTTCGCCGACGTGCTGCGCCTGCCCGGGGTCGGTGCGATCACCGCGATCGGCATGGCCGCCCGCATCCCCGCGACGGCCGTCGGCGTCACCCTGACCCTGCACACCGTCACCACGCTCGGCCACGGCTTCGGCGCCGCCGGGCTGGTCGCCGCCGCGGTCCCGACCGGGATGGCGATCGGCGCCCCGCTGCTCGGCACGATGGTCGACCGGCACGGGCTGCGGCCGGTCCTGGCGCTGACGATGACCGCGGGCCTGCTGTTCTGGTCGGTGGCGCCGCTGCTGGGTTACGCCGGTCTGCTCGGCGCCGCCTTCGTCGCCGGCATCCTGACCCTCCCGGTGTTCTCGCTGGTCCGGCAGGTCATCGCGGCCGCCGTCCCGGCCGGACGACGCCGCCCCGCCTTCGCGCTGGACTCGATGACCGTCGAGATCTCCTACATGACCGGGCCCGCCGTCGGGTCGCTGCTGACGGTGTGGCTGGGCTCGGCGACGACGATGCGCGTGATCGGCGCCGGGTTCGTCCTGGCCGGGATCGCGCTGTGGCGGCTCGACCCACCGGTCCGCGCCGACGGCGACGGGGCCGCCCGCACCGGCCCCCGCCCTCCGCTGCGCAGCTGGCTGACCCGGCCGCTGGTCGGCGCGCTGCTGGCGGTGACCGCCGCAGTGATCGCGATCATGGGCACCGAGTTCGCGTTCATCGCCGCCCTCACCTCCTCCGGGCAGGCGTGGGCGATCGCGCTGGTCAACGCCGTGTGGTGCCTGGCGTCGCTGGTCGGCGGGTTCCTCTACGGCAGCGCGCGCCGCGGCCTCCCGCTGCCGCTGCTGCTCGCCGCGCTCGGGCTGGCGACGCTCCCGGCGGCGCTGGCCTGGTCGTGGTGGAGCCTGCTGTTCCTGCTGCTCCCCGCAGGTCTGGCGACCGCGTCGACGCTCGCGGCGGGCAGTGCCGCGATCGGCGACCTCGCCCCGGACCGGGTGCGTGGCCTGGTCACCGGCCTGCAGGGCTCCGCGACGACGCTCGGCATCGCCATCGCGACCCCGCTGGCGGGGGTACTGGTCGACACCGCCTCCCCCGGCGTGGCGATGCTGGCCTGCGGGTCGGTCGCGGTCGTCGCCGCCGGGGTGGCGGCGCCGCTGCTGCGCGTCCGCACCTGACCGGCCGGGGCTGCACACGGGCGGCGGAGTCACCGAGATGCACCTCAGCGGGAATTGTGGATCTTCCAGGCCCGCTGGGCTGCATCTCGGCGATCCCGCTGCCGCCGAGACGCACCTCAGGGTTGTCCGAATCGCTCCGCCGGGGCCCTGAGCTGCACCTCGACGTGCGAACGGTCGACGAGCGGTCGCGCAAGTCGGACACTGAGAGAGTCCACAGACGATCGGCGCAGCGCACCGTCCGGATGCGGCGGGCGCGTGGGCCCCTCGGGCAGACTGGATCGAGTGAGCGCACCGCCCCACCCCGACTCCGAGACCCAGCCCATCCCGAGTGGGCGGCCCCGTCGTCGGGGAGGTCGGGTGCGCTGGGGGTTCGCGCTGTTCCTCGGTGCCGCCGCCGCGCTCGCGACGCTGCCCGACCTCGTCGGTCTCGACGCCCACTCCCCGTTCGCGCAGGTCATCGCCTTCCGGCCGCTGATGGTCGCCGCGCTCGGCGTGCTGGTGGTGATCGGCCTGCTGATCACCCTGGCCGCCCGCCGGTTCTGGCCGGTGCCGGTCGTCCTCGCGCTGGTCGCGCTGGTCGGCGCGGCGATGGTGCTCCCGCGCACCCTGGCCGACCCCGCGCCCACCGGCGGCACCCCGCTGAAGGTGCTGGCGCTCAACGTCTACGAGGGCAACGCCGACGCCGACTCCCTCGCCGCGCTCGTCGCCGCGGAGAACCCCGACGTCGTCTCGATCCCGGAGGCGGGCGGCCGCTACGAGAGCGAGATCGCGCCGCTGCTGGAGCCGCTGGGCTACCGGACGGCGTCCAGCGTCGACCGCTGGGACCGCGACGTCACCGGCAACACCGTGGCCTGGTCGAACCGGCTCGGCGACGTCCGCACCCGGATCGGCAAGGACGTCCGCTTCGACTACATCGAGATCACCGGCGGCGGCCTGGGGAACCTGCGCTTCGTCGCGTTCCACTCCGTCGCGCCGGTCCCGCGCTCGGTCGGGCAGTGGCGCTCGGACCTGGAGACCGTCGCGAAGTGGTGCTCCGCGACGAGCCCGGCGATCGTCGCCGGCGACTTCAACGCGAGCCTCGACCACTCGGTCTTCCGCAACGCGATCCAGGGCTGCGGCGACGCGGGCTCGCAGACCGGCAACGGGCTGGCCGGAACCTGGCCGACCTGGGCGCCGTCGTGGCTGGGGCCGCAGATCGACCACATCGTCTACAACGGCGGGATCGCCGCCGAGTCCTTCGGGACGCGGTTGGTGCCCGGCACCGACCACCGCGCGATCGTGGCGACGCTGCGCCTCCCCTAGACCCGCACACGACGACGGCCGCCGCCCCGGGCTCCGGGGCGGCGGCCGTCGAACGTGCGGAGGGGTCGGTCAGCCGGCCGCGGCGACCGTCTCCGCCACCTCGTAGGTGTTCAGGGCGGCACCCTTGCGCAGGTTGTCCCCGCACACGAACAGCTCCAGGGTGTTCGGGAAGTCCAGCGACTGCCGGATCCGGCCCACCACGGTCGGGTCCCCACCGACGGCGTCGGCCGGGGTCGGCCACTCGCCGGCGGCCGGGTCGTCCTTGACGACGATCGTCGGCTGCGCGCCGAGAACCTTGCGGGCGGCGTCCACCGAGACCTCCGAGGAGAAGGTCGCGTGGATCGCCAGCGCGTGCGTGGTGACGACCGGGACGCGCACGCAGGTCGCGGAGACCTTGAGCTCCGGGATCCCGAGGATCTTGCGGGACTCGTTGCGGACCTTCAGCTCCTCCGACGACCAGCCGTCGTCCTTGAGGGAGCCGGCCCACGGCACGACGTTGAGCACCAGCGGAGCCGGGAACGGCGAGTCGCCGCCGACCGGGATGCCGGCCTCGGTCAGGACGGCCGCGACGTCGCCGGCGGCCTTGCCGAGGTCCTTGCCGGCGACCGCGGACAGCTCGGCCTGCAGCTGGTCGATGCCGGGCTGGCCGGCACCCGACGCGGCCTGGTATGACGACACGACCAGCGCCTCGAGCCCGAACTCGCGGTGCAGCGCACCCATCGCCGCCATCATCGACAGCGTCGTGCAGTTCGGGTTCGCGATGATGCCCTTGGGCCGCTCGGTCACCTTCTCCGGGTTCACCTCGGGCACCACGAGCGGGACCTCGGGGTCCATCCGGAACGCGCCGGAGTTGTCGACGGCGATCGCGCCGCGGGAGGCGGCGATCGGCGCCCACTCGGCGGAGACCTCGTCGGGGACGTCGAACATCGCGATGTCGACGCCGTCGAAGACCTCGGGCTTCAGCTCCAGGACGGTGATGTCCTGGCCGCGGACCGTCAGCACCTTGCCGGCGCTGCGGGCCGAGGCGATCAGGCGGATCTCGCCCCACGGCACCGACTCGCGGGAGTCGATGATCTCGATCATGGTGGTGCCGACGGCACCGGTCGCGCCGACCAGCGCGAGAACGGGCTTGTCCATGGCCATCTCAGCTCACCGGCCCGTTCCGGCGGCGACCACCGCGTCGTCCTCGGCGCCGAGCTCGAACGCCTCGTGCAGCGCCTGCACCGCGTCGTCGAGCTGGTCGGAGCGGCAGATGACCGAGATCCGGATCTCCGAGGTGTTCATGGTCTCGATGTTGATCCCGGCGTCGGAGAGCGCCTCGCAGAACTTCGCGGTGACGCCGGGGTGGTTGCGCATACCGGCGCCGACCAGCGAGACCTTGCCGATGTCGTTGTCGTAGATCAGCTCGGTGAACCCGATCTCGCCCTTCGCGCGCTCCAGCGCCGCGACGGCGGTGTCACCGTCGGTGCGGGGCAGCGAGAAGGTGATGTCGGTCTTCTTGTCCGACACGTTGGAGATGTTCTGCAACACCATGTCGATGTTGATCTCCGCGTCGGCGACCGTGCGGAAGATCTTCGCCGCCATGCCGGGGGTGTCCGGCACCCCGGTGACGGTGATCTTGCCTTCGGACCGGTCGTGGGCGACGCCGGTGATGATCGGATTCTCCAACGGGATCTCCTCGATCGAGCCGGAGACCAGGGTGCCCGGCTTGTCGTTGTAGGAACTGCGCACCCGCAGCGGGACGCCGTAGCGGCGGGCGTACTCGACGGCGCGCAGGTGCAGCACCTTGGCGCCGGACGCGGCGAGCTCGAGCATCTCCTCGTAGGTCACCGTCTCGAGCAGGCTCGCCTTGGAGACGATCCGCGGGTCGGCGGTGTAGACGCCGTCGACGTCGGAGTAGATCTCGCAGACGTCGGCGTTCAGCGCGGCCGCGAGCGCGACGGCGGTGGTGTCCGAGCCGCCGCGGCCCAGCGTGGTGATGTCGCGGGAGTCCGCGCTCATGCCCTGGAAGCCGGCGACGAGCACGATGTGCCCCTCGTCGAGGGCCTCACGCAGGCGCCACGGGTTCACCTCGGTGATGCGGGCGTCACCGTGCTTCGAGGTGGTGAGCATGCCCGCCTGCGAGCCGGTGAACGACCGGGCCTCCGCGCCGAGGGCGTGGATCGCCATCGCGACGAGTGCGTTCGAGATCCGCTCACCGGAGGTGAGCAGCATGTCCATCTCCCGCAGCGGGGGCTTCGGGGAGATCTGCTCGGCGAGATCGGTCAGCTCGTCGGTGGTGTCCCCCATGGCGGACACGACGACGACGACATCGTGGCCCTCCTTGCGGGTACGGACGATGCGCTCGGCGACCTTCTTGATCCGCTCAGCGTTCTCGACCGACGAACCGCCGTACTTCTGCACGACGAGGGCCACGCCGACCTCCAATCCTGGCTCCGCGGTGGGAGCCGTCGGGTGCTCTCTCTTCGACCGCCGGAATGCGCAGGTGACGCACCGGCGGCGTTGGTCGGAACGGAACAGTACCGGCGAGCGCCGTCCGTTTTCAGGATCTGGACGGTCACCGATGACCCAGACCACACGGGCTCGCCCGCGGACCCCCCGCTCGGGTATGTGCGCGGGCCGCACGGCCCCGGGCCGGGGGCTCAGGCCCGGACGGGCTGCTGCCTGCCGCGGTGCCGACGGACCGCGTCGGTGTTGCCGCAGCGTGCGCTGCAGTACCGCTGCCTGCCGTTGCGGGAGACGTCGGCGTAGACGCGGGTGCAGCCCTCGGCGGCGCACCGGCCGAGCCGGTCCATCCCCCGGGTCGCCAGGTGGGTGGCGGTGCCGGTCGCGAGCAGGGCGCGCAGCACACCGGCCAGGCCCAGACCGTCGTCGCGGTGGTGCAGGTGCCAGTGGCCGTCGTGGTCGGTGAGGCGTGGCGGCCCGGTCGACTCGGCGAGCAGGGCGTTGAGCAGCCGTGCCCGCTCCGCGCCCGGCTCGGCGTCGACGACCGCCTCCCACCGGCGCAGGAAGTCGAGCACCGTCGGCAGGTCGGCGCCGACCGGGTCCCAGTCGCGCGTCACCCCGGCGGCGAGACAGCGCGCGACGAGCTCCCCGGTCGACGACGGCGGCGCGTTCACCAGGTCGGCGGCGAGGAGCACCGGCCGAGCGCGGGTAGGCCCCCTCAGGCCGCGGGACGCGCCAAGCGCTCGACGGCCGCGGCGATCTCCAGCAGGGCGCGGTCGGCGCCGTGGCGGGCGACGAGCTGGACCCCGACCGGGAGCCCGTCGGGGGTCCGGCCGAAGGGCACCGAGACGGCAGGGCAGCCGGTCACGGTGATCAGGTACGCCGAACGCATCCAGTCCAGGTAGGACGCCATCGGGACGCCGTCCACGGTGGCCGGAAACTCCTGGTCGGCCGGGAACGGCGGCACCTGCGACACCGGCAGCACCAGCACGTCGTGCTCGGTGAAGAACTCCCGCATCCGCTGGGCGAGCGTCGTGCGGCGCTGGTACGCGACGGCGACGTCAGCGCCGGTCAGCGCCTCGCCTGCCCTGATGTTCGCGGCCAGCGAGGCCTTGAACTCCTGCGGGTGCACGGCGAGCTGCATGCCGAACCGGGCCTGGAAGTGCCAGGCGCGCAGGGTGCGGAAGCACTCGTCGGCGCCGGTCAGGTCGGGCGCGGTGCCCGAGACCGCCGCCCCGGCGCCGGCCAGTGCGTCACCGGCCGCCTCGACGACCGCGGCGACGGAGCGATCCACGGTGAACGCGCCACCGAGGTCGGCCGACAGCGCCACGCGCAGCCCGGCGAGCGGGACCGGGCGCAGCGGCGGGGCGAAGGTCTCCCCCGGGTCGCCCAGGGCGTGCGGGGCGCGCGGGTCCGGACCGGCGAGCACCGACAGCAGCAGCGCGGCGTCGTCGGCGGTGCGGGCCATCGGGCCCCCGGTCGACGTGGTCTCCCACATGTTCGACGACGGCCACTCCGGCACCCGTCCCCACGAGGGACGCAACCCCACGACCCCGCAGAACGACGCCGGGTTGCGCAGCGAACCGCCCATGTCCGACCCCTCGGCCAGCGGGACCATCCCGGCCGCCAGCGCGCACGCCGCGCCGCCGGACGACCCACCCGCGGACCGCGTCGGGTCGTGCGGGTTGACCGTGGTGCCGAAGACGCGGTTGAACGTGTGCGAACCGGCCGCGAACTCCGGCACGTTGGTCTTGCCGATCGGCACCACGCCGGCGGCCCGGATGCGCTCGACGATCAGGTCGTCGGTGTCGGGGACGTGGTCGGCGAACAGCGGCGAGCCGTAGGTCGTCCGCCACCCCGCGACGGCGTGGGTGTCCTTGAACGCGAACGGCAGCCCGTGCAGCGGCCCGACCGTCGCACCGGAGGCCAGCCGCTCGTCGGCGGCGGCGGCACCCGCCCGCGCGCGCTCCACGTCGAGGGAGACGACGGCGTTGAGCTCGGGGTTGCGGGCCTCGATCCGGGCCAGGTGCAGGTCCATCAGCTCGCGGGCCGAGATCTCCCGGGCGCGCAGCGCCGCGACCTGCTCGCGGGCGCTCGAGGCGACCGTGACGGTCACCGCGACCGCACCAGGACGGCCCCGACGCCGGTGGGTCGGTTAGGGCTCATGGGTGGTGCTCCTCCGGGCCGGACGGGTCCGGCGTCGCGGCGCCGGCACGTCCCGGCATCCTGCCACCGCATCCGCGCCCGGCGCGGGGACGTGTCAGACCCGGCGCAGCAGCCGCACGACCACCGTGGTGATGATCAGCCACAGGATCGCGGCGACCCCGTAGTTCAGGGTGACGGCCATCTTCGGCTGGGACGGGGTGAACAGGTCACCGAGACCGAGGTTCAGCTGGGCCGCCCAGGAGGACACGAACTCGGTGAGGAAGTTCGCCGGGTTGGCGTCGAGCAGGGTCAGCACGATGTGCGCGACCAGGATGGCCACGATCACCAGGCCCACGATCCGCACGATCGTCGCGATGATGCCCATGCCCTGCCGCACGGTCGTACCCACGGTTGCCGCCATCACAAACCCCTTCGTCACGGACGGCGTCATGGTTGCACCGCCGCATCCTCACTGCCCTTCCAACGAGGGGAAACGCCGCTGGTTGTGATCACTTCGTTGCGAGCCGGGACTCGGGGGCCGGGTTCGACCGTGCGGGTGGCGACTTGCCGCGCAACGGGGGTTCGGGTCTACGGTAGGAGGCATGGCGCGCCTGCTCCTTCGCCGCCGCGGCGGGGTCTGAACCGACCGGCCCCTCGTCGCGGGGTTTCGCGTGTCCGCCGGTCGCCACGACGGCACGACGACGGAGCATTCCCGTGACCACCTCTCCCGACGCCTACGAAGCCCGCGCCCGCAGCAACGTCCGCACCCCCGAGGGCGCGCCGCACGCGACCCAGCCCGCCTGGAACCGGCAGCGCGGCTCGCAGATGCCGGTCCACCGGTACAAGCCCTTCCATCAGCTGGTCGAGCCGGTCTCGCTGCCCGACCGCACCTGGCCGGACAAGGTCATCGACACCGCGCCGCTGTGGTGCGCGGTCGACCTGCGTGACGGCAACCAGGCACTGATCGACCCGATGAGCCCGCTGCGGAAGCGGCGCATGTTCGACCTGCTGGTACGCATGGGCTACAAGCAGATCGAGGTCGGCTTCCCGGCGGCGAGCCAGACCGACTTCGACTTCGTCCGCGAGATCATCGAGCAGGGCGCGATCCCGGAGGACGTGCAGATCCAGGTCCTGACCCAGGCCCGCCCGGAGCTGATCCAGCGGACCTTCGAGGCCTGCGAGGGCGCGCACTCGGCGATCGTCCACCTCTACAACTCGACGTCGATCCTGCAGCGCCGGGTCGTCTTCCGCTCCGACCGCGCGGGCATCACCAAGATCGCCACCGACGGCGCGGAGGAGGTCAGCAAGTTCGCCGAGAAGTACCCGGCGACCGACTGGACCTTCCAGTACTCCCCGGAGTCGTACACCGGCACCGAGCTGGAGTACGCCGTCGAGATCACCAACGCGGTGAGCGCGATCTGGCAGCCGACGGCCGAGCACCCGATGATCGTCAACCTGCCGGCGACGGTCGAGATGGCGACGCCGAACGTCTACGCGGACTCCATCGAGTGGATGCACCGCAACCTGGCCCGCCGCGACTCGCTGGTGCTGTCGCTGCACCCGCACAACGACCGCGGCACCGGCATCGCCGCCGCCGAGCTGGGCTACCAGGCCGGAGCCGACCGGATCGAGGGCTGCCTGTTCGGCAACGGCGAGCGCACCGGCAACGTCGACCTGGTCGCGCTGGGCATGAACATGTTCACCCAGGGCGTCGACCCGCAGATCGACTTCTCCGACATCGACGAGGTCCGGCGCACCGTCGAGTACTGCAACCAGCTGCCGGTGCACGAGCGCCACCCGTGGGGCGGCGACCTGGTCTACACCGCGTTCTCCGGCTCCCACCAGGACGCGATCAACAAGGGCTTCGCCGCGATGGAGGCCGACGCCGCGGAGGCCGGTCACCCGGTCGCCGACCACACCTGGGAGGTCCCGTACCTGCCGGTGGACCCGAAGGACATCGGCCGCACCTACGAGGCCGTCATCCGGGTCAACAGCCAGTCCGGCAAGGGCGGCATCGCCTACATCATGAAGACCGAGCACCAGCTCGACCTGCCGCGCCGGCTGCAGATCGAGTTCAGCCACGTCATCCAGGCCTTCACCGACACCGAGGGTGGCGAGGTCGAGCCCAAGGCCATGCGCGACGCGTTCGACGTCGAGTACCTGGGCCGCGAGACCCCGCTCAAGCTGGTGCGCCACCGCGTCCACAGCGACGGCGAGGGCCGCGACGAGATCGTCGCGACCGTGCGCGTCGAGTCCGACCTGCACGAGATCGCCGGCTCCGGCAACGGACCGATCGCGGCGTTCGTCGACGCTCTGGCCGGGATCGGGTTCGACGTGCGGGTGCTCGACTACCACGAGCACGCGATGGGCGGCGGTGACGACGCCCGCGCCGCGGCCTACGTCGAGTGCGCCGTCGAGGAGAAGGTGTTCTGGGGCGTCGGGATCGACAGCTCGATCACCAGCGCCAGCCTCAAGGGCGTCGTGAGCGCGATCAACCGCGCCCTGCGCTGAGTCCGCGCACCCCGCCCTGCCCCCAGGGTCACTCTCGTAGCGCTCTAAGCCACGAAAGTTCCCCTGGGGGCACCGCAGGGGAACCGCGAGGGCACCGCGGGGCCGGGGCTCAGCGGCCGATCGCGTCGCCGAGGGTGATCTGCCGGTCGGGATCCCGCGGGCCGGTGTCCGGTGCGGCGGCGGCCTCGGCCTCGTCGGCGGTCACCTCGTGCGGGGTGATCCGCCCGTCGCGGACGGCCTCGGCGTGGTGGCAGGCGACCCGGTGCCCCGAGGTGTCGCCGTCGAGCACGCGCAGCTGCGGGCGCTCGGTGGAGCACCGGTCGTCCTGGCGCCACGGGCAGCGGGTGTGGAACCGGCACCCGGACGGCGGCGCGGCGGGCGAGGGCAGGTCCCCGGACAGGAGGATCCGCTCGCGGGTGTCCTCCACGGTCGGGTCCGGCTGGGGCACCGCCGAGAGCAGGGCCCGGGTGTAGGGGTGCAGCGGGCCGTCGTAGAGCGCGCGGGCGGGCGCCTCCTCCACGATCGACCCGAGGTACATCACCCCGACCCGGTCCGACACGTGCCGCACGACGGCCAGGTCGTGCGCGATCACCAGGTAGGTCAGGCCGAGCTCGCGCTGCAGCGAGCGCAGCAGGTTGAGCACCTGGGCCTGCACCGACACGTCCAGCGCCGAGACCGGCTCGTCGGCGACGACGAGGTCGGGCTCCACGCACAGGGCCCGGGCGATCCCGATGCGCTGACGCTGCCCGCCGGAGAACTCGTGCGGGTAGCGGCGCAGCGCGGACTCCGGCAGCCCCACCGCGCGCATGAGCTCGGCGAGCCGGTCCGGACCGGCCTCGATCCCGTGCGCGGCCAGGCCCTCGCGCAGCAGCGACCCGACCGACTGGCGCGGGTCCAGGCTGGACATCGGGTCCTGGAACACCATCTGGAACCGGCGGCGCATCCGGCGCAGCGGCTCCCCCTTCAGTGCGGCGACGTCGGTGCCGTCGAAGGACACCGTGCCCGCGGTCGGCTCGGTGAGCTTGAGGATCGCCCGCCCGAGGGTCGACTTGCCGCAGCCGGACTCGCCGACCAGGCCGTAGGTCTCACCGCGCTCGATCCGCAGCGAGACGCCGTCGACGGCCCGGACGTGCCCGACGGTGCGCTGCACCAGCACACCCCGGGTGATCGGGAAGTGGACCTGCAGGTCCTCGACCTCCAGCAGGGGGCTCATGCCGTCGCTCCGATCGGCTCGGGATTGTGGCAGCGCAGCAGCCGGCCCGCCTCGTCGTCGGCCACCGGGGTGACCGAGGTGCAGGTCTCCAGCGCCCGCGGGCAGCGCGGCGCGAACGCGCAGGCGTGGTCCCAGGGCAGGTTGTCCGACACCGACCCGGTGATCGCGGGCAGCTCCGCGGCGGGGTCGGAGTCCAGCCGCGGGATCGACCGGATGAGCCCCGAGGTGTACGGGTGGCGCGGTCCCCCGAACAGGGCGTGCCGCTCCGCGCGTTCCACGACCCGGCCGCCGTAGAGGACGTTGACCCGGTCGCAGAGCCCCGCGACGACGCCCAGGTCGTGCGTGATCATGATGAGTGCCGTTCCCGTCTCGGCGACGAGCTCGCGCAGCAGCTCCAGGATCTGGGCCTGGATGGTGACGTCGAGGGCGGTGGTCGGCTCGTCGGCGATGAGCAGCTTCGGCCGGCAGGCGAGCGCGATCGCGATGAGCGCGCGCTGGCGCATCCCGCCCGACATCTGGTGCGGGTAGGCCGACACGCGTCGTGCCGGGTCGGGGATGCCGACCCGCTCCAGCAGGGAGACGGCCTCCGTACGCGCCTCGTGCTTGCTCATCCCGCGGTGCCGGGTGAGCGCCTCGGTGATCTGGACACCCACCGGGACGACCGGGTTCAGCGACGACAGCGGGTCCTGGAAGACCATCCCGATGTCGCGGCCGCGCCGCTCGCGCAGCTCGGCGTCGGACAGGGTGAGCAGGTCGACGGACTCGTCCCCGGAGGAGAACAGCACCGAGCCGCCCACCCGGGGGGTGCGGCCCGGCAGCAGTCCCATGATCGCCAGGGAGGTCACGGACTTGCCGCAGCCGGACTCGCCGACCAGGCCGACGACCTCGCCGGGGCGGACGTCGAACGACACCCCGTCGACGGCGACGACGTCGGCCTCACCCCGCCGCACGAAGCGCACGGACAGGTCCTGGACCTGCAACAACGGGTTCATCGGAGGTGTGGTCATCTCCGGCCTTTCGGGTCGATGGCCTCGCGCAGCGACTCACCGAGCAGCGTGAACCCGAGCGCGACGACGATGATCGCGATCGCCGGGTAGACCGCCAGCCCGGGCCGGACGTCGAGGTAGGGCTGCGCGGAGGCGAGCATCAGGCCCCACTCGGCGCGGGCCGGGTCGGCGTCGCCGAGGCCGAGGAAGGACAGCGCGGCCGCGTCGAGGATCGCCGTCGCCAGGGTCAGCGTGGCCTGCACGATCACCGGGCCGATCGCGTTGGGCAGCATGTGCCGCAGCACGACCGCCCGTCGCTTCACGCCGAGCGCGGTGGCCGCAAGGATGTGGTCGGAGTCGCGCTGGGCGAGCATCGACCCGCGCAGCAGCCGCGCGAAGATCGGCACGTTCACCAGCGCGACGGCGATGATGACCGTGGTCTGGCTGGGCCGGGCGGCCAGCGCCGCGACCGAGATCGCGAGCAGCAGCGACGGGATCGACAGCAGCACGTCGGTGACGCGCATGAGGACGGTGTCGATCCACCCCCCGAACGCGCCGGCGACCACGCCGATGACCAGGCCGGCGGCGAGCCCGAACACGGTCGCGAGCACGCCGACGAGCAGGGTCTGACGCGACGCCAGGATCATCCGGGAGAACTCGTCGCGGCCGTTCTGGTCGCTGCCGAGCAGGAAGCCGGGCTGCGGTCCGGGGATCGAGCCGGGGCGCAGCTGGTCGAGCAGCTGCGGGAACGCCTGGGCCGGGTCGTGCGGGGCCAGCAACGGCGCGAACACCGAGACCAGCACGAACACCCCGATGATCACCGCCCCGACAATCGCGGTGGGGCTGCGGCGCAGCCGGCGCAGTGCGTCCGCGGACAGACTGCGGCCGGCGGTGTCGTCGATCCGGTCCTTCCGCCGCTGCGCCCAGGTGGTCGGTGCGCTCATCGCAGCCTCACCCTCGGGTCGATCACGGCGTAGGACAGGTCGACGAGCAGGTTGACCAGCACGTAGATGAGTGCGCCGAGCAGCACCACGGCCTGCAGCCGCGGGTAGTCGCGGCGCTCGATGCCCTCGGCGATCAGGGTGCCGATGCCGGGCCGGTTGAACACCTTCTCCGTCAGCACCGCACCGGCGAGGAGCAGGCCGGTCTGCAGACCGATCGTCGTCGAGACCGGCAGCAGCGCGTTGCGCAGCACGTGCCGGCCGCGGACGGTGCCCGGCGCGAGCCCCTTGGCGTTGGCGGTGCGGACGAAGTCGGACTCCAGCACGTCGAGCACCGAGGCCCGGGTGATCCGCACGATGACGGCGAGCGGGATCGTGGCGAGGGTGACGGCGGGCAGCACGAGGTGCAGCAGCGAGTCCCAGCTGGCGTCGAACTCGCGGGTCAGCAGGCCGTCGAGGGTGGGGAAGCCGGTGACCGAGGTGGCGTCGATGCCGGTCGACTGCAGTCCGGACGGCGGGAACAGGCCGAGGTCGACGGCCAGGAACTGCTTGAGCACGTAACCGAGGAAGAACACCGGCACGGCGACGCCGACCAGGGTCCCGACGATGGTCAGGTTGTCCCAGATCCCGCCGCGGTGGCGGGCGGCGAGGTAGCCCAGCGGGATCCCGAGGGCGACGGCGAGCAGCAGCGCCGACAGGGACAGCTCGATCGTCCCCGGCAGCGCGCGGCCGAGCTCGGTGATCACCGGGTCACCGGTGACCAGCGAGGCGCCGAAGTCGCCGGTCAGCGCCCGGCCGAGGTAGTGCAGGTACTGGATCGGGATGGGCTGGTCCAGGCCCAGCGTCTTGTTCAGTGCCGCGATCGACTCCGGGGTCGCCTTGTCTCCGAGCAGCGCACCGGCCGGTCCGCCGGGCAGCGAGCGCAGCCAGGCGAACAACAGCACGGACAGGATGAGCAGCGTCGGGACGACCTGGAGCAGGCGGCGCGCGACGAAGCGCAGCATGCGTGGATGTCCTCAGTGGTGGGAGGCGGGACACGCGACCGGGCGCCGCGGGGTCTCCGCGGCGCCCGGGGCACGGTCAGTTCTTGCTGACGGAGACGAAGCGCTCGTCGGTCAGCGGCGACGGGATCACGCCCTGCACGTTCGGTCCGACGACGATCGCCGGGCCGGTGGTCAGGATCGGCACGGCCGGCAGGTACTTGGCCATGATGTCCTTGTTCGCCTGCTGGTACGCGGCGGCGTGACCGGCCGGGTCCGGGATGGAGTCGGCCTTGGCCAGCTCGGCGAACATCGCCGGGTCCTGCGGCCCGAACTCGGCCTTCTCCCGGCCGAAGAACGTGCCGACGAAGTTGCCGGCGTCGTTGTAGTCGCCGGTCCAGCCGAGCATGTGCAGGTCGTGCTTGCCCGCCTTCTGGACGTCGTCCTTGTAGCCGCCGTTCCACGGCCGCGCGACCGGGTTGACCGTGATGCCGACGGCCTTCAGGTTCGCCGACATCGCCGAGAACAGGTCCGCCGGGTTCGGCATGTAGGGCCGGGTGATCTCGGTCGGGTAGTAGAAGTTCAGCGTCAGGTTCTGCGCGCCGGCCTCGGCGAGCAGCTGCTTGGCCTTCTCCGGGTCGTACGGGTACTGGGTGACGTCGTCGGCGTAGCCCGCGACGGTCGGCGGCACGAACTCCTTCGCGACCGCGGAGCCCTCGGGCATCTTGGTGCGGACCAGCGACTCGCGGTCGATGGCGTACGCGAGCGCCTGGCGGACCCGCAGGTCCTTGAGCTTCGGGTTGTTCTTGGTGTTGATGCCCATGTAGAGCAGCGAGAACGGCTGGCGGATCAGCACCTGGTCACCCTGGTCCTTCAGGGTCTGGTAGTCCGCCGGGGACGGGTAGTCGTAGCCGTCGATGGTGCCGGCGGCCAGCTCCTGCTTGCGGGCGTTCTCGTCGGGGATGATCTTGAAGATGAGCCGGTCGAGCTTCGCCTTCTCGCCCCAGTACTGGTCGTTGCGGACCAGGGTGATCGTGTTGTTCGCCTTGTCGAAGCTCTCGAACTTGAACGGCCCGGTGCCCGTCGGGTGCTCGTTCGCATAGGCGGGGTAGGTGAAGGAGTCACCACTCTGGGTGACGGCGTCGGCGTCGTACTGCTTGAGCGCCGCCGGGCTGGAGATCGAGAACGACGTGAGGCCGAAGGCGGCCGGGAACGCGCCCTTGAACTTGTTCAGCGCCAGGACGGCGGTGTTCGGGCTCTGCGCCGTGCAGGACTTGTACAGCGGGGCGCCCGAGGCGTCGCCCTCGTTCTTGGCGAAGCCCTCGAAGACGTCGCCGTAGTAGATCATCTGGCTCTGCGCCGCGGCGCCCTTCATGGTGAACCAGCGGTCGAAGTTCGCACAGACCGCGGTCGCGTCGAGCGGCGTGCCGTCGTGGAACGTGACGCCCTCGCGGAGGGTGAACGTCCAGGTCTTGCCGTCCGGCGTGGACTTCCACTCGGTGGCCAGGCCGGGCTCGAGCTCGGTGGTCCCGGGCTTGTAGGTGATCAGCGTGTCGAACATCTGCCGGGCCGGGCGGAAGCTCTCGCCGTCGTCGTTGAAGATCGGGTCGAAGTTCTTCGGCGCACCCGCGGCGCCGAACACGAACGTCCCCCCGGCGGCGTCGCCACCCGCTCCGCGCTCCGAGCTCGCGCAGGCGGTCATGCCCACTGCGAGCACGCCCGCCATGACCGCCGTCATCCACCGTCTGCGCATTCCGGTCCCCTCGTCGGCAGAGGCGTCCACCCGATGTGTGCGTGCGGACACCTGATGACGGGGAAACCTATAGCGGTCCGTTACCAACCGGTAGACCCTTGCGTCACGATAGTGCTACGAACTGGTACGCACGTCCCGTTCGTCCGGGCCGTCGTCGACGGCCGACCGGTGCGCGTCCCGGTGGGCCGACACCGCGGCCCGCGAGGCGTCCTCGCCGAGCGCGGCGGCCCGGACCTCGTCGAAGACCTCGCGGTAGGTGCGCAGGTCGGCGGGCGACTCCAGGAACGACTCCCCCGCGTGCCCCTCGGTGTGGACGACGTCGGGGCCGAGCTCGTCGGGGACGGTCAGGATCGCGAAGCGGCCGGCGTGCGCCCGCTGCGGCCCGGCGCCGAACGGGAGCACGCGCAGCGTCACGTCGGGCAGGCCCGACAGCGTGAGCAGCCGGTCGAGCTGCTCGGCCATCACCGCGGGGCCGCCGGTCGCGCGGGCGAGCACGGCCTCGTCGACGACGGCGTCGAGCACCAGTGGCGGCGTCGCGGTGAGCGCCTCGTGGCGACGTCCGCGCAGCCGCACGAGCTGGTCGATCTCCCAGTCCGGGCGCCCCGGGAGCCGGGCACGCAGCGCGGCGTGTGCGTAGGCGGGCGTCTGGAGCAGCCCGTGCAGCACGGTCAGGTCGAACGCGGCGACGGCGGTCGCGTCGGACTCGGCGGCGGCGTAGCGCCCCGGCGGCGGCAGGAAGTGCGGGTCACTGCGCAGGCCCTCGGTGAACGGCTCCCACCAGCCGCGGGTGCGGCTCTCGGTGACGAGCCGCTCGAGCATCTCCGCCTCGACCCCGGCGACTCCGCCGTAGACCTCGACCAGCGCGGCGACGTCGGCCGGGCGCGGCACCCCCTTGCCGTTCTCCAGCCTGCTGATCTTCGACGTCGAGCAGCCCACGCCACCCGCGGCGTCCTCCAGCTTCAGACCGGCGTTGACGCGCAGCCTGCGCAGTTCGGCGCCCAGCCGTCGTCGCGCGCCGGTCGGCTCCTGCTCCACCTCGCGCTCCCTCCGTGGCCCCGCCGTGCAATCTACAGTTCTGTGCAATTCCCTGTGCCTGCAATTGCACGGACGCGTGTCGTCGTGCATCCTGGAGTCACCCGGACGTGACGGCGGACACACCAACCGTGGCGACCGGGGACCACGGACCGACCGCGACACACGAAGGGAGATTGACATGATCCGCAGGACGCAGGTGCCGCACACAGGCACGCACCACAGCGCCCGTACCGGGCGGTGGTCGCCGTGATCGCGCTGGTGGCGGTGGCCATGGCCGGGCTGGCCACGCTGGTCGTCTCGGCGATCGTGATCGGGGTGACCGAGCGGCGCCGGAGCGAGGCGTGGCGCCGGATCGCCGAGCAGCGACGCCGGGAGTGGGAGCGCAGGCAGCGCCAGCTCCACGGCCGGCCGCACCACGTGGACGCGTGGGGCGACGAGGATTCCGACTGACACCGCTCTCGAGACCCACCGGGAAGGAAGGACGGCGCAGCGGCGGGGGGTTGCTGCGCCGGGTGGCCGGTCACGGCCGGGGCAACGCGCCCTGGACGGACCGGCCCGTCCTGTGTCCGGGGGCTAGAGGGCCCGCCGGCCGGCGAGCGCGCGGCCGAGCGTCATCTCGTCGGCGAACTCCAGGTCGCCGCCCATCGGCAGGCCGGACGCGAGCCGCGTGACGCTCAGGCCCGGGAAGTCGCGCAGCAGCCGGACCAGGTAGGTCGCGGTCGCCTCGCCCTCGGTATTGGGGTCGGTCGCGATGATGACCTCGGAGATCTCGGTCTCGTCGGTCGCCGGACCGGTGCCACCGAGGCGGGCGAGCAGCTCGCGGATCCGCAGCGTGTCCGGGCCGATCCCGGCCAGCGGGTCGAGCGCACCGCCGAGCACGTGGTAGCGCCCCTTGAACTCCCGGGTCCGCTCGACGGCCAGGACGTCCTTGGGCTCCTCGACCACGCACACCAGCGTCGGGTCGCGTCGCGCGTCGGAGCAGTAGCGGCAGCGGGTGTCCGACGCGACGTTGCCGCACACGTCGCAGAACGCGACGCCCTGCTTGACCGTCTGCAGGACCTCCTGGAGCCGGTTGATGTCGGCCGGGTCCGCGGCGAGCAGGTGGAACGCGATGCGCTGGGCGCTCTTCGGACCGACCCCGGGCAGGCGCCCCAGCTCGTCGATCAGGTCCTGGACCGGTCCTTCGAACACCTCAGGCGCCCGGGAGGCCCAGGCCGCCCATGTCGAGACCGCCGGCGAGCGGACCCATCTTCTCCTGCTGCAGCTCCTGCGCACGGCGGACCGCGTCGGCGAGCGCGCCGGCGACGAGGTCCTGCAGGGTCTCGACGTCCTCGGGGTCCACGACCTTCGGGTCGATCCGCACCGAGCGCGGCTCCAGGCCCGCGGTGACGGTGACCTCGACCAGCCCGTTCCCGGCCTGGCCGGTGACCTCGGCGGTCGCGAGCTCGGCCTGGGCCTGCTGGAGCTGCTGCTGCATCTTCTGGGCCTGCTGCAGGATCATCTGCATGTCGGGCTGACCGGGTTGCACGCGTACCCCTCGCTGTCGGGTCCGGCTCGCGCGATCGGGGGCTTCCCCGGCGCGACCGGCGCGGACGTGTCCTTCTCCCAGGGTAGACGTGTCAGGCTGACCGACCGTGCGCGCCCTGATCCGTTCCGCCACAGCCGTCCTCCCGGCCGTCGTCGCGCTGCTGTGCGCCGGCTGCGGCGCAGCGGCACCGGCTCCGCCCTCGGTCGACGCGACCCCGGTACCGGCCGCGACGACCCGTTCGCTGCCCACCACCCCGGCGCCGGTCCCCGCCCCCGTCGTGCTGCTCGACCCCGGGCACAACGGCGGCAACGCCGCGGACCCTGCCGCGGTGAACCGGCCGGTCCCCGACGGGCGCGGCGGGACCAAACCGTGCAACACGACCGGCACCTCCACGAACGCCGGCTACGCCGAGCACACCTTCACCTGGGACCTGGCCGGGCGGGTGCGGTCCCGGCTGGAGGCCGCCGGTGTGCGGGTGGTGCTCACCCGCTCCGACGACGACGGCGTCGGCCCCTGCGTCGACGCCCGCGGTGCGGCGGGCGGCCGGGCCGGTGCGGCGCTGGCCGTGTCGCTGCACGCGGACGGCGCGGCGGCCTCGGCCCGCGGGTTCCACGTCGCGTACGCGGAGCCCGCGGTGCACGGGACCGGACCGGCGTCGCTGCGCCTGGCCACCGGGCTGCGGGACGCGCTCCGCTCGGCCGGGTTCGCCCCGGCCGGTTACATCGGCCGCGACGGGCTCGACGGCCGCGAGGACCTGGCCGGCCTGAACATCTCGACCGTGCCGACCGCGCTGGTGGAGGCGGGCAACATGCGCAACGCCGGCGACGCCGCCGTGCTCACCGACCCCGCCGGGCGGGACCGGATCGCGGCGGCGGTGGCCGCTGCGGTGCTGGCACAGCTGCGCCGCTGACCACCTGCGCCCCGGCCACCACCCGTCCGGGCCGGGGGTCAGCGCGGGTCGATCGCGCGGGCCCCCAGGTGCGAGGTGAGGATCTCCAGCGCGGCGGCCTCGGGGTCCCGACGGGCGCCCGGCGACGCCGCCTCGGCCGCGGCCTCGGCGAGCATGTCCTCCTCCTCGGCGGCCTGGTTCCGTACCGGGGCGGGTCGTGCGCCCGGACCGTCGCCCCCCTGCGGTCCGGCATCACGAGGGTCCGGCGGTGCGTCCTCCGGCGGCGGCTCCGGCGGCAGCGGGACGTCGGGGTCCCCCGCGGGACGGCGGGTGGGCCGCCCGCCCTGCTCGCGCTGCGGGGCGTCGCGCTGGGAGGGGCGCTGCGGCACCGCCCGCTGCGCGCGTTCCGGTGTGGCGGCGCGACGCGCGGTCGCGGCCTCCCCGGTGTCGCAGTGGACCCGCCACTGGACCCCGAGGACGGCGCGCAGCGCATCGGCGATCACATCGGTGTTGCGCGCCTCGGACAGCCGCCGGGCCAGCGGCGGGGCGCCGATCGCGAGGACCAGGGTGTCGCCGTCGACCGCCCGGACGGTGGCGTTGACCAGCAGCGCCTCGGTGCTGCGGCTGCGCTGACGGACAGCGGCGAGGATCTCCGGCCAGACCCGGCGGACCGCCGTCGCGTCCAGCGACGACGCCGACGACACCGGCTGTGCCGACTCCGGCGGTACGGCGTCGGCGGGGGCGCCGTCGCGGGGCGGGGCGGGACGACGGGCCGGGGCCTCCTGCGCGGTGGGCTCCTCGGTCCCGCCCGCTCCCGGCCCGTCCGCCCGGCGACCGTCCGCCTGCCGCCCCTCTGCGGCCGGGCCGTCCGTACCCGGGCCCTCGGCAGCAGGTCCGTCGGCAGCCGGGCCGTCCACCGGGGCCGGGCCGGCGGTCGCCGGAGCGCGTTCCCCGGAACGCTCCGCACCGGACTCCGCACCGGCGGAGGGAGCAGCGGGCCTGCCCGAGGACGCCGCCTCCGTCGCGGCGCCGCCCGGTCCGCGTGGCCCGGTCGCCTCCTCGGCGTGGGGTGCCGTGGCGCCCGCCGGCCGGGTCCCGGCATCCGCGGCCGCGGGGCCACGACCGGAGCCCTCACCGCCCCGGTCCTGGACGTCGCCGCCCCGGTCCTGGGGGCCGG
>NZ_JAMXSG010000199.1:0-11049 GCF_024124365.1 Pseudonocardia sp. McavD-2-B | reverse complement strand
CTCCCGCCCCGAAGGCCTCGATGCCCGGAGGACCGGGCTCGTCCGCGGGCGGTGCGACGGGTGGCGCCACCCCCAGGAACGGCGAGGTCGGCCGCAGCGGGGGCCGCGGAGGCGGCGGCCGGGACGGCCGGCGCGCGGGCCGTCCCGCTGGGTCACCGGCGGCGGGGTCGGCGCCGGTGTCTCGACGCCTCACCGCCCCTGCGTCGTCCGCGACCTCACCATCGGTGTGGTCGGCGTCCCCCTGCCCCGACACGAGGCCCCCTCTCCGCACGGCGTGCGCGCGATTGTCGAGCCCCCGGACACCGCACTCCAGGCACCGCGACGGACGTGCACCCGTCCGGGGGCGTGGACCGCACGGCCGGGTGACCCCGTCCGGACGGGCCCGCCGACTCGGACCGTCGGTACGCCTCCTGCGACGCACAGTGATCGGTAAGGGTGGCCTTCGCCTCGGATGCTCGTTCGGAGCGCGCGATACCGCCGGTTACAGGTACGTTCGGTCACGATTCAGTGGGCCGTCCGGGTGAGTCCGGACGGTTCGTGGCGGTGAGGAGGGGAGGTCGGGTGTCCGTGGCCGACCGGCGAGTGACCGTCCCGCACCACGGTGCGGAGCGGTCGACGACCGCCGACCCTCTGCGCGAGGCCCTGCGCTCCCGTCACGACCGCGCCGCGACCGACGTGCGCGCCGCGGGACGCAGCGGCGACATGCCCGCGCTGCTGGACGCGACCCGTCGCGTCCAGCAGGTCCTCACCACCGCCCGTCGCGACCTCGGCCCGGACGACGCCGACACGCTCGTCGCCGAGGGGAGCCTCGCCGTCGCGCTGCTGCTGGGCTACGACCGTACCGGCGGGCTGGAGATCGCCACCCGCAACCTCGCTGCCCGCGAGGCGCTGCTGGGCCCGGACCACCCGGCGTCGCTCGCGGCCGCCGACGCCCTGGCCGCGGCCCACCGGGTGACCGGCGACGCCGAGGAGGCGGTCCGCCGGCACGAGGACGTGATCACTCGGCGGGCGCGGGTGCTCGGCGGGACCCACCCCTGCACGATCGCGTCCCGGGCCGCGCTGGCGCTCGCCCGTGCCGACACCGGCGACCTGCGCGGCGCGGCCGGCCTGCTCGCCGCCACGCTCGAGATCGCCGAGCGGGTGCTCGGCGCCGGGCACGCGGTGACCGACGACGTGCGGGAGCTGCTCACCGACTGCCGCGCCGCGGCCGACTCCGCGGGACACGTCACGGCACCCACCACGGCGACCACCGATGGTCCCGCCGTGCGACCGGCCGCGGAGCCCACCGCCGGTCCCACCGCCGGTCCCGCCGTGCGGCCCGCCGGGGACCCCGCCGACGGACCCGAGCCGCCCACGGGCGTCCTGCCGCGGATGCGCCCGCCGTCCGAGGAGCCCGAGCCACCGACCGGCGTCCTCCCGCGGATGCGTCGTCCGCGCCGGGACGCCGAGCCCACGACCGGGGTCCTCCCCCGGACCCCCGACCCGCGCGAGGAGACCCTCCCGCTGTTCTTCGACCGGCCCTCCGGCCCGCTGCCCGTGGTGCGCTGACCCGGCCCGGCGTCACGGACCCGCCGGCGAAAATTGACCATGGGGGCCGGTGTCGTCATCGTGGGCGGGGTCCGACACCGGTGTCGGCGACCAGGAGGTGGACCGGCCCGTGGGCAGGATGGACGACCGGACGGTGCTCGTCACCGGGGCCGGGCGCGGCATCGGCCGCGCCACCGCACTGCGGCTCGCCGGGGAGGGCGCCCGGGTCGCGGTGACCGACCTCGACGGCGACACCGCCGCCGCGACCGCCGCGGAGCTGGGCGGGGCCGGGACCGCGTACGCCCTCGACGTGGCCGACCCCGACGCCGTGCGCGACACCGTCGAGCGGGTCCGCGGCGACCTCGGCCGGATCGACGTGCTGATCAACAACGCCGGCTGGGACAAGGTCGGCGCGTTCGTCGACTCCGACCCGGCCGACTGGGACCGGATCGTGCGGATCAACCTGTTCGGGGTGCTGCACACCGCGCACGCCGTCGTCCCGCACCTGATCGCGCAGGGGTCCGGGACGGTGGTGAACCTCGCCTCCGAGGCGGGCCGCGTCGGGTCCAGCGGCGAGGCGGTCTACTCCGCCGCCAAGGGCGGGGTCATCGCGTTCACCAAGACCCTCGCCCGCGAGGTCGCCCGGCACGGTGTCAACGTCAACTGCGTGTGCCCCGGGCCCACCGACACCGCGCTGTTCGCCGACGTCGTCGAGGGGAACGACCGGCTGCGCGACGCCCTGGTGAAGGCGATCCCGTTCCGCCGCCTGGCCCGCCCCGAGGACGTCGCCGCCACCGTCGCCTTCCTCGCCTCCCCCGACGCCGACTACCTCACCGGGCAGACCGTCAGCGTCAGCGGCGGCCTGTCCATGCTCTGACCGCAGCCCCCGGGAGGACCCCCATGACCCTCGACCCGAGCACCTACACCCAGCTGCGGTTCGAGCGCCGCGACGACGGCGTCCTGCTCATCACCATCGACAACCCGGCCAAGTACAACGCCGCCGACGAGGTCCTGCACGGCGAGCTCGCGCGGGTCTGGCGGGACGTGTCGTCCGACGCCGCCACCCGGGTCGCGGTGATCACGGGGGCCGGGAGGGCGTTCTCCGCGGGCGGGGACCTCGGCATGGTCGAGCGGATGGCCGGCGACCACGAGCGCGTCGCCCACATGCTCCGGGAGATGTCCGACCTGGTCTGGAACATCATCGACTGCGAGAAGCCGGTCGTGTCGGCGATCAACGGGGTCGCCGTCGGCGCCGGGGTGGTCGTCGCGCTGCTCGCCGACATCGCGATCGCCGCCGAGGACGCGAAGCTGGGCGACGGCCACGTGAAGCTCGGCGTCGCCGCCGGGGACCACGCCGCGATCATCTGGCCGCTGCTGGCCGGGATGGCGAAGGCCCGCTACTACCTGCTGACCGGCGAGATGGTCACCGGCGCCGAGGCCGAGCGGCTCGGGATGGTCGCCAAGGCGGTGCCGCGCGAGCAGGTCCTCGACGAGGCGCTGCGGGTCGCGCACGCCCTGGGCACCGGCTCCCAGCAGGCCATCCGGCTCACCAAGCGGGCGCTGAACTCGTGGCTGCGCAGCGCCGGACCGGCCTTCGAGCAGTCCGCCGCCTACGAGATGTTGACCTTCATGGGCCCCGACGTGGTGGAGGGCGCCGCCGCGCTGCGCGAGAAGCGTCCCCCGAACTTCCCCTCGGCGCGGGGCTGACCCTGGGGCAGGGTGGGTGCACGCGCGTCCCACCACACGCCAGGAGCACCACCGTGACCCTCACCGGATCGCCCGCGGAGACACCGCCCACCGACCCGGCAGGCCGCCCGGCCCTGCACGCCCTGCACGACCGGCTCGCCGCCGCGGTCCGGCCCGCCGCCGTCGCCACCCGGGCGATCGACCGGCTCCGGATGGCGCACGACGCGTCGCACTTCGCCCGCACCCCGGCCGCGGTGGTGACGGCATCGAGCGCCGCCGAGGTCGCCGCGCTGTTCCGCGCCGCGGGCGGGGTGCCGGTGACCTTCCGCTCCGGCGGGACGAGCCTGTCCGGCCAGGCCGTCACCGACGGCATCCTCGTCGACGTCCGCCGCCACTTCCGCGGCATCGAGATCGAGGGCGACGGCGCCCGGGTGCGGGTCGGGCCGGGCGCGACGGTGCGCTCGGTCAACACCCGCCTGGCCCGGTACGGCCGGATGCTCGGCCCGGACCCGGCCAGCGAGGTCGCCTGCACCCTCGGCGGGGTCGTCGCGAACAACTCCTCGGGCATGGCCTGCGGCACCGCCGCGAACAGCTACGCGCTGCTGGACTCCGTCGAGCTCGTCCTGCCCTCGGGCACCACGCTGGACACCGGTGCCCCCGGCGCCGACGACGAGCTGCGCGCCCGCGAGCCCCGGCTGTGGGCGGGTCTGGCGCGGCTGCGCGACCGGCTCCGCGGCGACGCGGCGCTGCGCACCGAGATCGAGCGCCAGTTCTCGCTGAAGAACACCATGGGCTACGGCCTGAACTCCTTCCTCGACCACCACGACCCGGTGCAGATCCTGGCCCGGCTGCTCGTCGGCTCGGAAGGGACGCTGGCGTTCCTCGCCTCGATCACCATGCGCACCGTTCCGGTGCTCGCCCACACCCGCACCGGGCTGCTGATGTTCGACGACCTCGCCGCCGCCAACCGCGCGCTGCCCGGCCTGGTGGACTCGGGCGCGGCGACGATCGAGCTGCTGGACGCGACGTCGCTGCGGGTCGGACAGGGCGATGGGGCTGCGGTCGACGCCGTCCCCCTCCTCGGTTCGCTGACCGTCGACGAGCACGCCGCGTTCCTCGTGGAGTACCGCGGGCACACCGTCGACGAGGTCACCCAGCTCGCCGGGGACGCCTCCGGGCTGATCTCCGGGCTGCCGCTGCGGGGCCCGCGGGACCTGTCAGCGGACCCGGTCGCGAAGGCCGGGCTGTGGACGCTGCGCAAGGCGCTCTACGCCAAGGTCGCCGGCGCCCGCCCGCCGGGCACCGCGGCGCTGCTGGAGGACGTCGCCGTACCCGTCCCGGACCTGCTCGCGACCTGCGAGGGCCTGATCGCGCTGTTCGCGAAGCACGACTACGACCACGCCGTGATCTTCGGGCACGCCAAGGACGGCAACGTCCACTTCATGCTCACCGAGGACCTCGACGACTCGGGCACGGCGGGCGGCCGGGACCGCTTCGGCCGGTTCACCGACGACATGGTCGACCTCGTGCTGGCCCACGGCGGGACGCTCAAGGCCGAGCACGGCACCGGCCGGATGATGTCGCCCTTCGTCCGCCGCCAGTACGGCGACGAGCTCTACGAGGTCATGCGGGAGATCAAGCGGCTCTGCGACCCGCAGGGGATCCTCTCCCCCGGCGTCGTCCTCGACGACGACCCGACCGCGCACCTGGCCGGACTCAAGTCCGCCCCGGCAGTCGAGTCCGAGGTGGACCGCTGCGTGGAGTGCGGGTTCTGCGAGCCGGTCTGCCCCAGCCGTGACCTGACCACCACCCCGCGGCAGCGGATCGTGCTGCGCCGCGAGATGGCCGCCGCCCGGGCCGCGGGCGACGAGGCCCTGCTCGCCGAGCTGGAGGCCGACTACGCCTACGACGGCGTCGACACCTGCGCCGTCGACGGCATGTGCGGCACCGCCTGCCCGGTCTTGATCAACACCGGCGACCTGGTGCGACGGCTGCGCGGCGAACGCGACCACGGCGCCGCGGGCGCGGGCTGGACCCTCGCGGCGAAGCACTGGGGAGCCACCACCCGGGCCGCCGGGCTGGCCCTCACCGTCGCGCGGGCCGTGCCCGGCGCCGCACCCGTCTCGGCCGCGCTGCGCCGGGTCGCCGACCGCGAGCAGGTCCCGCAGTGGAGCCCCGACCTGCCCCGTGGCGGCGGGAACCGGGTCCCCGGCGGGCTCGTGTCCACCGACGCCGACCTCGTCCTGTTCTCCTCCTGTACCGGCGCCATGTTCGGCTCGGCGGGCACCGGCGCGGGCGAGGCGTTCGCCCGGCTCTGCGCGCGGGCGGGCCTGCGGGCGAGCGCACCCGCCGGCCTGGGGTCGCTGTGCTGCGGCACGCCGTGGAAGTCCAAGGGGCTCACCGAGGGCGCCGCGGCGATGGCCGAGCGGGTCCTCCCCGCGCTGTGGACGACGACCCGCGCCGGGGCGCTCCCGGTGGTGTCCGACGCGTCGTCGTGCACCGAGGGGCTGCGGGTGATGGTCGCGGCCGGGCCCGAGCGCTACCGCGGCCTGCGGGTCCTCGACGCCGTCGAATTCACCGCCGACCGGATCCTGCCCGCGCTCACCGTGCCCGCCCGGCTGGCCCGGCTCGTGCTGCACCCGACCTGTTCGGCCACCCAGCTCGGTCTGCTGGACCCGCTGCGGCGCCTGGCCGGGGCCGTCGCCGACGACGTCGTCGTCCCCGACTCGTGGAGCTGCTGCGGGTTCGCCGGGGACCGCGGGATGCTGCACCCGGAGCTGACCGCGGCGGCCACCGCACCGCAGGCCTGGGAGCTCGCCGGGGTCGACGCCGACGCCCACGCCTCCTGCAACAGGACATGCGAGCTCGGCATGAGCCGTGCTACCGGGCGTGACTACGAGCACGTCCTGGAGGTGCTCGAACGGGTGACGCGATGAGCGATTCTCGTGATCCTGAGGCGTCTTTTTCGGTCAAGTCCTTGTTTAGACCCCCCGGGACCGGGGATGAATGTCCGTGATGCGCGTTCCGTCGGGGGTGACGCGCACCCGGAAGGAGTCCATGACCGTGACCGTGGTGACAGGTGGGGCCGCGGCGAACGCCGTGATGGCGGTCGTCCGGGTCGAGGCACCCGCGGGCGTCGAGGCGGACGTCGTGGAGGCAGAGCTGACCCGTGCCCTGTACACGCACCGCAAGCGTCCGATGACCGTCGAGCTGTCCCTGGCCGACGGCACCGGCCCCTGGCCGCGGCGCGGACCCGCCCGGTACGCCTTCGTCGCCGTGCTGACCATGTCCGGGTGCTCCGAGCCGGAGCGGCTCGCCGCCCGCATCGAGAAGACGGCCCGCAAGGCGATCCGGCGCCGTTTCGGCCGTCCGGCCACCGCCGAGGTCCGCACCGGGATCTCCGGCGCCGAGGCGGGCGCCTACTGGTTCAGCGTGCGGGGCACGCCGCACCGGCAGTGCTGACCCCCGCGGCGGGGTCGCGGCGTGAGACGGGCCACCGCTGTTTCCGTTCGGGCGCGCCCGTGCCGCATCCTGTGTGCCGCCGCCGGCCCGGGCGGGAGCCGACGAGACGGGGAACGACCACCGTGCTGACCATCCTCACCTCCGAGAACGGCGGTTGACCGCCGCCGCACCGCCTCCCCTCGTGGAGGCCGGCCCGAAGGGTCTCCGCACCGGAGCGCTGGGTCTGTGGGGCAACACCGTCATCGGGCTCGGCGCCACCGCGCCGGCCTACAGCCTGGCCGCGACGCTCGGCTACGTCGTCCTCGCCGTCGGCGAGAAGGCGCCCGCGATGTTCCTCGTCGCGTTCGTGCCGATGCTGTTCGTCGCCGTCGCCTACCGCGAGCTGAACCGCGCGGTGCCCGACTGCGGGACGACGTTCACCTGGGGCACCAAGGCCTTCGGGCCGTGGGTCGGGTGGATGGGCGGCTGGGGCGTCGCGGTGTCGGCGATCATCGTGCTGGCCAACGTGGCCGAGATCGCCGCCGTGTACACCCTGCGCGCGCTCGGGTTCGTCGCCGCCGCGGAGAACACGCTGGTCAAGGTCGGCGTCGGGGTGCTGTTCATCCTGGTCATGACCTGGGTCAGCCATCGCGGGATCGTGCTGTCCGAGCGGTTCCAGAACGCGCTGATCGTCTTCCAGATCGTGGTGCTCGCCGTCCTGGCCGCCGGGGCGCTGTGGCTCGTGTACTCCGGCGACGCCGGCCCGCAGGCCGTGCTGCCGAGCTGGAGCTGGTTCGACCCGACCGGGATCTCCGGCTCCGCCGCCGCGCAGGCGCTGATCCTGTGCATCTTCGTGTACTGGGGCTGGGACGCCTGTCTGGCCGTCGGCGAGGAGACCCGCGGCTCGACGAGCACCCCCGGCCGGGCGGCGCTGCTGGCCACGGTGATCCTGCTGGCGATCTACGTCGTCGTCGCCGTCGCGTTGCAGTCCTACGCCGGGTTCGGCGCGACCGGGATCGGCCTGGCGAACCCCGAGCACTCCGAGGACGTGCTCACCCTGCTCGGCGCCCCGATGGGCGGCACGGTGCTCACCGCGGTGCTGCTGCTGACCGTCGCGGTGTCGGCGGCGTCGTCGACCCAGACCACAATCCTGCCCACCGCGCGCGGCGCGCTGGCGATGGCCGTCTACGGGGCGGTCCCGCGCCGCTTCGGCAGCGTCCACCCCCGCTACGCGACGCCCGGGTTCGCCACCGTCGTCATGGGGCTGTCCGCGGTGGTGTTCTACCTGGTGCTGGGACTGGTCAGCTCCGACGCGCTGCTCGACACCGTCGCCTCGCTCGGCCTGGCCGTGGCGTTCTACTACGGCATCACCGCCTTCGCCTGCGTCTGGTACTTCCGGCGCACCCTGCTCCGCTCGCCGCGCGACCTGCTGCTGCGCGGCCTGCTGCCGCTGCTCGGCGGCGTGGTCATGGTGTGGGCGTTCGTGCAGAGCTCGGTCGACATGCTCGACCCCGCCTACGGCGAGACCTCCTTCGGTCCGGTCGGCGGGGTGTTCGTGATCGGCGTCGGCATGATCGCGCTCGGTGTGCCGCTGATGCTGGCCTGCGCGGTGCGGCTGCGGCCGTTCTTCCGCGGCGAGACCCTCGACGAGGACACCCCGGTGCTCGTCCCGGAGACGGGGGAGCCGCCCTACGGCGGTTCCTAGGCCGCACGGGGTGCGCCGGCCCGGCCGGAGGGACGATGATCGGGCCGGTGAACGCCCGCATCCTGCTCGTCGAGGACGACCGCACGATCGGTGACGTCCTGCGCGGCAGCCTGACCGGGCACGGCTACGACGTCCGGTGGGAGCAGGCGGGCGGCCCGGCGCTCGCGGCGGCCGGGCACACCCCGTTCGACCTGGTCCTGCTCGACCTCGGGCTGCCCGACCTCGACGGCGTCGAGGTGTGCCGTCGGCTGCGCACGCTGCGCCCCGACGCGGTGCTGGTCGTGCTGACCGCCCGGACCGCGGAGATGGACGTGGTGCTCGGACTGGAGGCCGGCGCCGACGACTACCTGACCAAGCCGGTACGCCTGGCCGAGCTGCTCGCCCGGATCCGGGCGCACCTGCGGCGCGCCGGCGGCGACCGCACCGGGGACGTGCTGGAGGTCGGGGACCTGCGCGTCGACACCGGGGCGCGCCGCGCCACCGTCGCCGGGCGGGAGCTGGTCCTGCGCACCCGCGAGTTCGACCTGCTCGCCCGGCTCGCGACCGACCCGGGCACCGCGCTGAGCCGCGAGGTGCTGATGACCGACGTGTGGGACGCGCACTGGTTCGGCTCCACCAAGACCCTCGACGTGCACGTGGCCGCGGTGCGCCGCCACCTCGCCGCGCACGACGGCCCCCGGGTCCCGCTGATCACCACCCTGCGCGGGCACGGGTACCGCCTGGAGCTGCCCGGGGGCCTCCGGTGAGACGCCGCATCGTGCGCCTCACCCTCGTCGCGGTCGGGGTGACGCTGGTGCTGTTCGGGGTCCCGCTGGCCGTCGGGCTGGAGCGCTACACCGTCGCCCAGCAGCGCGAGTCGCTGCAGCGCATCGCGGACTTCGCCGCCCGCTCGGTCTACGACGACGTCGTCCACGACCGGGTCCCGGCCCGGCTGCCCGACGGACGCGACGACGACACCGCCGTCGCGCTCTACGACTCCGACGGCGACCGCACCACCGGCGACGGCCCGCCGGAGGGCGACGAGGGCGTCGACCGGGTCCTGGACCGGGGGCTGTCGTCGTCCCCGCCGGGGCAGCTCGTCGCGGTGTCCCCGGTGACCGACGGCGACGACGTCGTCGGGGTGGTGCGCGCGGCCCGCCCGGCCTCGGCGGTGTGGTCCTCGCTCGTGCCGCTCTACCTCGGCATGGTCGCGCTGGCCGGGCTGGTGCTGGTCGCGGTGTGGGCGCTCGCGATGCGCCTGGCCGCGCACCTGTCGGCGCCGCTGGAGTCGATGGCCCGCGACGCGGCCCGGCTCGGCGAGGGCGACTTCGGGGTCCGTCCCGCGCCCACCGGCATCGGGGAGCTCGACCGTGTCGGGTCCGCGCTCGGCCACACCGCAGGCCGCCTCGACGACCTGCTGGCCCGCGAGCGGGCGTTCTCCGCGGAGGCCTCGCACCAGCTGCGGACGCCGCTGGCCGGGCTGCGGCTGCGGCTGGAGTCCGCGCTCGACGACCCGGCGCTGCTGCGGCCCGCGACCGTGGAGGACGGGCTGGCCTCGGTCGACCGGCTGGAGCGCACCATCGACGAGCTGCTGCTGCTCGCCCGCGAACGCAGCCGTGACGCCGTTCCGGTCGACCTCGCCCGGCTCTTCGACGAGGCGCAGGCCGAGTGGGGCGACCGGCTGTCCCGCGCCGGGCGGTCGTTCTCGGTGTCCCGCGACGGCGCCCTGCCCGATCCGCCCGCCTCCGCCGCGGCGGTCCGCCAGATCGTCGCCGCCCTGCTCGACAACGCCGTCCAGCACGGGGCCGGCGCGGTCGCGCTGACCGCGCGGGAGGCCGGGCCGGACGCCGTGGCCGTCGACGTCGCCGACGAGGGGCCCGGGGTGGCCGAGGAGGACCTGTCGGGCAGCGACGGCCGGCGCGGCCTCGGGGTCGCCCTCGCCCGGCGGCTCGCCGAGGCCGAGGGCGGACGGCTCACCGCCCGCCGGTCGCCGTCGGTGGTCACCCTGCTGCTGCCGCTGGAACCGGCCCGGGACGGCCGATCGCTTACCTCCTTCTAACCTCCACCTCATTCCCCGTGGCACACGGGCTCCCTACCGTCGGTACCGGACATGATCGACGACGGTCGGCACCGGGAGGCCCGCATGACCACGACGCCCGACCAGCGGATCCGCGACGCCCTCACCGCCGACCCGGTCCTGCGGACCCTCGGGTTCGACCACCGCTCCGTCGGGTCCGCGTCCCCGCCCGCGGGGCCGGGCATCGTGCTCGGCTGGTCCGGGCAGTGGGCGGCGTCGGGTTCGGCGGCGCTCGGCACGGTGGTCGTCGACGTCGTCGGCGTCGACGGACGCACCCGCACGGCGGTGCTGGCCCGGATCGAGGTCGTGCTGTCCGGGCTGCGCGACGGCCCCGTGCGACGGGTCGGGGCCGGGTCCCCCGCGGACGGTGTCACCGTGCTCGCCGGCACCGGCGAGCCCGCCGGCCGGACCGCAGCCGGCGCGACCGTCGGGTAGCGACCGGTCACCGCCCCCATCCGTGACGGGCCCGGCGGAACGGACACGACGGCGTATCCGCCCAGGTGGGGGGCCGTCACGGCGATCTTGACCTCGCGTACGGTGCGGCCCATGGCTTCCGACACGAGCAGGCCCACGGACGGCAGCACGGCGACCGGTACCCCGGAGACCGACGATGCGGCCGGCTCCGTCGCGACGG